>NZ_JAALGV010000169.1:0-2420 GCF_011174875.1 Acinetobacter sp. GFQ9D191M | reverse complement strand
ACCTCATGTTTGAATTCGCCCCATATTTTTGCTACAGTGAACCAAATTAAGATCATCTATTTACTAGGCCTCGCATTTGCGGGGTTTTTAATGCTGAATAAAAGGAAAACTTGATGGAATTGCCCAATATTATGCACCCGGTCGCGAAGCTGAGCACCGCATTAGCCGCTGCATTGATGCTGAGCGGGTGCATGCCCGGTGAAATCCGCCCGACGATTGGCCAGCAAATGGAAACTGGCGACCAACGGTTTGGCGATCTGGTTTTCCGCCAGCTCGCACCGAATGTCTGGCAGCACACTTCCTATCTCGACATGCCGGGTTTCGGGGCAGTCGCTTCCAACGGTTTGATCGTCAGGGATGGCGGCCGCGTGCTGGTGGTCGATACCGCCTGGACCGATGACCAGACCGCCCAGATCCTCAACTGGATCAAGCAGGAGATCAACCTGCCGGTCGCGCTGGCGGTGGTGACTCACGCGCATCAGGACAAGATGGGCGGTATGGACGCGCTGCATGCGGCGGGGATTGCGACTTATGCCAATGCGTTGTCGAACCAGCTTGCCCCGCAAGAGGGGATGGTTGCGGCGCAACACAGCCTGACTTTCGCCGCCAATGGCTGGGTCGAACCAGCAACCGCGCCCAACTTTGGCCCGCTCAAGGTATTTTACCCCGGCCCCGGCCACACCAGTGACAATATCACCGTTGGGATCGACGGCACCGACATCGCTTTTGGTGGCTGCCTGATCAAGGACAGCAAGGCCAAGTCGCTCGGCAATCTCGGTGATGCCGACACTGAGCACTACGCCGCGTCAGCGCGCGCGTTTGGTGCGGCGTTCCCCAAGGCCAGCATGATCGTGATGAGCCATTCCGCCCCCGATAGCCGCGCCGCAATCACTCATACGGCCCGCATGGCCGACAAGCTGCGCTGAGCCATGGCTGACCACGTCACCCCCAATCTGCCATCGCGCGATTTCGATGTGACAGAGGCGTTTTATGCGAAGCTGGGCTTTGCGACGAGTTGGAAGGATCGCGGCTGGATGATCCTGCAGCGCGGCGGTTTGCAGCTCGAATTCTTCCCCTATCCTGACCTCGACCCAGCTACGAGCTCGTTCGGCTGTTGCCTGCGGTTGGATGATCTCGATGCCATGGTGGCATTGGTGAACGCGGCGGGAGCCGAGGAAAAAAGCACCGGCTGGCCGCGCTTCAAAGCTCCGCAACTGGAGGCGAGCGGCCTGAGGATCGGCTACCTGATCGATCCCGACTGCACGCTGGTGCGGCTGATCCAGAACCCCGACTGACCGCATGCCCGCGAAAATCAAGATTTGCGGGATCAGCACACCCGAGGCGCTCGATGCGACCATCGCGGCGCGGGCGGACTATGCCGGGTTGGTGTTCTATCCAGCGTCGCCCCGTGCGGTTACGTCGAATGTCGCGGGCGCTTTGACATCGCGCGCAGCTGGCCAGATCGCCATGGTCGGTTTGTTCGTCGATGCGGATGATGCTGTCATCGCCGACGCACTGGTGGCAGCCAAGCTGAACGCGCTGCAGCTGCACGGTTCGGAATCGCCCGAACGCGTGGCCCAGTTGCGCGCGCGGTTTGGCAAGCCGGTGTGGAAGGCGCTGCCCGTCGCCAGCGCCAGCGATGTCGCACGCGCCGCAGCCTATGCCGGGGCGGCGGACTTGATCTTGTTCGACGCCAAGACCCCCAAAGGCGCGCTGCCCGGCGGCATGGGGTTGGCGTTCGACTGGTCGCTGCTGGCCGGATATCGCGGTGCCTTGCCGTGGGGGCTGGCAGGCGGGCTAAATCCGACGAATGTTGCCGAGGCGATTGCGCGCACCGGAGCGCCGCTGGTCGATACCTCCAGCGGCGTCGAAAGCGCGCCGGGCGTCAAGGATACCGACAAGATTACCAATTTCGCCTTTGCGGTGCGCTTGGCCTAAATCGCGTCGATCAATAGGCGTCGTTCAGCGCAAAGATCGGCTTGCGGGTGCGCCACTGCCCTCGGGTGAAGTCGGGAAAATCTAACGTGCGATTGCCCTCAGCAATCGATTGTTCCGACAGAGGCGTGATCGCGCTCCAGGCCAGCGCGTCGTAAATGTCGATTGGCATCGGGGCCTTGGCCTTCAGCGCCTCGACAAAAGCGTGGATCACGAACCAGTCCATCCCGCCATGCCCGGCCCCTGCCGCCAGATCGGCGTAGCGTTTCCATAGCGGGTGATCGTATTTCGCAAACCAGCCCTCGGCAGGCTCCCAGCGGTGCGGCTGTGGGCTCTTGCCCTCCAGATAGATCGACTTGTTGACGTCCATCCACAGCCCCTCGGTGCCTTGCACCCGAAAGCCGAGAGAATAGGGGCGCGGCAGCGAGGTGTCGTGGCACAGCATGATCGTTTCACCATTAGTGCTGTCTTTGCACATTAAAGAC
>NZ_JAALGV010000168.1:402-728 GCF_011174875.1 Acinetobacter sp. GFQ9D191M | reverse complement strand
AGAGATGGATCCGTAAATTTGAACAACTCCTATAAGTGATACTCTGCTCCTCAAATGATGTTATAAACATCAATATATGGAGTATTTTATGGCACGTAGACCAAGAAGAAATCATTCAAACGACTTTAAGGCTAAGGTAGCACTTGCTGCGATCAAAGCAGAAAAAACACTTGCTGAATTGAGTTCTGAGTTTGATGTTCATCAAAACCAAATTATTGACTGGAAAAATCAATTGATCTCAGCTTCCTCGCAAGCTTTCGATCAATCAAAAGCTCCAACAGAACCACCCATCGATCTAAAAAAACTACATGCAAAAATCGGTGAGC
>NZ_JAALGV010000168.1:0-354 GCF_011174875.1 Acinetobacter sp. GFQ9D191M | reverse complement strand
CAACCACAAAAGTTAATCGATCACTCACTTCAGATTTCAGTATCTAAACAAGCTAAGTTACTGAAAGTCTCTCGTGGTTGTTATTATTATCGCCCAAAACCTGTTAGCTCATCAGATCTGAAGCTGATGCGATGTATTGATGAATTACATATGCAATATCCTTTTGCAGGCAGTCGTATGATGCGTGATTTGTTGAATCGTCAAGGGCATCATATAGGACGACGTCATACACGTACTTTAATGAAGAAAATGGGTATTCAGGCGTTATATTGCAAACCAAATTTAAGCCAGGCTAATCAAGCTCACCGTAAATATCCATATCTGCTCAAAGGATTGGCTATTCAGCGCAGTAAT
>NZ_JAALGV010000167.1:374-814 GCF_011174875.1 Acinetobacter sp. GFQ9D191M | reverse complement strand
GTAAGCATCCGGCTAACACAGCCTTACCAAGCGATCCTATAAGCCTTAATTTAGTTCCCACCTAAAAACAAGTGGGGACTTAATCCATGAACATGGATATATATTCAGCAACACCTCCTGTTGCTAAA
This sequence comes from Acinetobacter sp. GFQ9D191M, assembly GCF_011174875.1. NCBI lineage: Bacteria > Pseudomonadati > Pseudomonadota > Gammaproteobacteria > Moraxellales > Moraxellaceae > Acinetobacter > Acinetobacter sp. GFQ9D191M. Next base: position 686 of record NZ_JAALGV010000167.1, on the reverse strand, counting down.
AAACGCAGAACATACAGCAAAGAATTCAAACTCAGTATTGTCAATGCCTGTAAAAATCCTAATACCTCGATCGCTTCGGTCGCACTGCAACATAGTATTAATGCCAACCTTGTCAGTCGTTGGATCAGGATCTTCAGCCATCATGAGGGTGCCGTGCAGGATCCTACTCATGTGAATCCAGCATTTATTGCTTTGCCTTACACTGCTGCAATCAGCCAACCTATTGATGAGAGGATCACGTTGTGTATCACCGTGCCTCATACGAATAATGATATTCAGCTAAAATGGCAGACATCAGAAATACCTGCCTTG
>NZ_JAALGV010000167.1:0-166 GCF_011174875.1 Acinetobacter sp. GFQ9D191M | reverse complement strand
ATTGGACGACAGCAGGTGGTGACGATGCTTTAAACCAGGCTGTTCCATTCTGCTATTCTCCAAACGTTCTATTTCATTCTTCTCATGACCTCAGGCATACTGCGGTCATGAATACGCTGCCTGACTTAAGCCAACTGACCCATGAACAACTGCTGGAATTCACCAG
>NZ_JAALGV010000166.1:0-812 GCF_011174875.1 Acinetobacter sp. GFQ9D191M | reverse complement strand
CAATTCTTGAGGCTGTGGGCTCTGAAACCCCGTAACTCGTCGCAACGTGAAATAAGGTTCGGTATTCCCGCCAATAGCTCAGACAGAGCAGAACCTGATCCTCCAGGCTTAACTTGGGCGGTCTGCCTTTGGCAGAGACATGCTTCTGCAATTGCTCAACCATCAAATAGAAAGTTGACCATGAGATGCCTGTGTATCGCTTGAACTGAGGATCAGAAAGCTTGTTTGAATCGATGTATTTCATCCGCAGATTATGCACGAATGCTAAGAAATCCGGAGTGCAAATATTAACCAAAAAGAAGATCGTTTTTTGATTTATGAAAGAGATCTAATGATTAAATGCTTAGTCAGAGATAAACTCATTTAAAGAAGAATTCTAGTTAATAAGAATTAAATTTTAATTATAAATAATTGAATTTAATAAGATAAAAATATTTTTCCATAATATGTATGCTCTTGATTTTTCATATTCAGATCATTTGCATTTAAGGAAAATATATTGAAACCCTAGTTTGACCGCCTCAGCAATATAAGTCCCACTGATATTATTGAACTAAATACCCATCATCGCGTACTGAAGCATATGCCTTTAGCGCATGGTATTATTTTCGATGAAACACCATGGATTGCTTTGGTAAATGAAAGGATAAATCCATACTTTTTTAAATTTAGGAATGTTTAAGGATTAAGCATCAAGTAGTTGACCACCTTCTAAGCTGGTATATCCACGTTCTTTAAAGATCAACACAATCGCTTTTTTATAATCTTCACAATTGACATACTCCCACCATTTTCGTTTTCACTCAAGTGGG
>NZ_JAALGV010000165.1:0-5601 GCF_011174875.1 Acinetobacter sp. GFQ9D191M | reverse complement strand
AGTGTCAACACACCCTAATAAAATAAATATTTAAATTGTAAAAATATAAAAATATATATTGATTAAATTATAAGTTTAGGTGATATTTTTCGGATTGCTTAGGACGGAAGGCAATACATAGGAAGTGTATGAATTAAAAAATTCGAAAAGGACAATAATGAATGGAACATAGTGTAAGTAGCAAAGGCAAAGCCATGCTTACACTCGTACTGTGTTTTGCAATCGCAGTGTTTGAAGGTTTCGATCTTCAATCGATGGGCGTTGCAGCACCACGGATGCGAGCGGAGTTTGGCCTGGACAATGCCCAAATGGCATGGGCATTCAGTGCAGCAATTTTGGGAACCCTGCCTGGTGCATTACTGGGTGGGCGATATGCAGATAAAATTGGACGTAAAGCGGTTCTTCTGATCAGTATTTTAATCTTTGGCATTATGTCTGTACTGACAGCATATGCCAGTGATTATAACTTGCTTCTCCTGATTCGTTTTTTAACGGGTTTAGGTATGGGTGGTGCCTTGCCCATGATGATTACCATGGCATCGGAAGCAGTCTCTGAAAAATATAAAGGGACCGCAGTCAGTATCATGTACAGTGGTATTCCTTTTGGTGGAATGATGACTTCCTTCGTGGCGATGGCATTGGCGGGTGATGCTGAGTGGCGACATATCTTCTATGTTGGCGGATTGGCTCCAATTTTACTCATCCCTCTACTGATGAAATTTTTGCCTGAATCAAGTGCTTATCTTTCTGCACACCAAAACAAGCCAAGTACGCCTTTCTTTGAAGTGTTATTTGCCAAGGAACGACGTTTCTCTACGATTCAGATCTGGATCAGTTTCTTCTTTACCCTTGTCGTTCTGTATTTTCTACTCAACTGGTTACCGCTGTTAATGGGAGCACAGGGCTTAGGCAAGACGGAAGCAAACTATGTTCAGATTGGCTACAATGTCGGCGGTATATTCGGTTCAGTCCTGATGGGTATTTTGCTGGATAAGTTGCGCATGAGTTTTGTTATTAAACTCATATATGTCGGTATTCTTATTTCACTGTGCTGCCTTGCAATTTCACCTACAGTTGCATTACTGTCTTTATCGGCTGTAGGCTGTGGATTGTTCATTGTAGGTGGTCAGTCAGCACTATATGGGCTTGCTGCCATGTTTTATCCTACAGAAATGAGAGGTACTGGTGTGGGAGCAGCAGTAGCAGTAGGACGTATTGGTTCTTTTGCCGGTCCACTTTTTGCTGGAGCATTACTGTCTCTGGGTTCAAGTTCAGCAATGGTAATTGGTGCAAGTATTCCATTGATCTTTATTGCCGCAGTTGCAGCACTATTCTTGGTACGTAAACCAAAAGTGTCTCAGCAGTTGCCTGTATTAAATACGTCAACTCAGTAATGTGATGACTCAAGTATGGCCTCTTTTGGGCCATACTTTTTTATGGTTAGGATTTAAGGTTGAATTAAATACTATGGAACATCAGTTAAATCAGCTGCCAACCTTGAGCTACATGATAGCTCGCGTAGATCGTATTATCAGTAAATTACTAAATGAACGCCTGAAGCCTTTAGACATTACATTGCCTCAGTTTACAGCCTTGTCTGTACTGGCGGCAAAAGGTAGTCTCTCGAATGCCAAACTGGCAGAACGCTCTTTTATCAAACCACAATCGACCAATAAAATTTTACAGGATTTATTAAGTAGTGGCTGGATCAGTAAGGAATCGGATCCTTCTCATGGTCGCCGTATTCTTGTCAATGTCACGCAGGAAGGGCTAGATAAATTAAACGAATGTCGAGCCGTAGTTCAGGAACTGGAACAAACGATGCTCAAGGGGGTAGATATCAATCTTGCCTTTCTGATCCGGAATAACCTTGAAATCATGGCTACGAATTTACAGCAGTTTCAGGAAGAATAATTTTTTATGACCTTGAACTGGAGCAGTCTCGGTTGAATAAATTTTCCACGTCTATTTCCAAGGAGATCGGGGTTCTAGACGCTGTATGGGATCTTCCTGGCTTCTGTTGAATTATTTTCATTCACCCGGTAGCATCAGTACACATATCACAAATGAGTAAGTCCATGTCATCAGGTCAGCAAGTACTGATTGAACTTAGAAAAATGATTATTTCAGGTGAAATTCCGGGTGGTGCTCGCGTGGCCGAAATTCCGACAGCGGAAATGTTGGGTGTTTCACGTCAACCGGTTCGTATGGCATTCAGACTGCTTGAACAAGAAGGCTTGTTACTCAAAAATCCGACCCGTGGCTATACGGTCAGGGAAATTTCGCCGAAGTTGATTCAGGATGCGCTTGAAGTTCGTGGAGTACTGGAAGGCCTGGCAGCGAAAAAACTGGCAGAGAAGGGATTAAATACGCAGCAGCAAGATCAGCTCATGCAATGTATTACCCAAATTGATCCAATATTTAAAAAAACTGAGCTAAGCAATGAAGATATTGAAACCTATCATCATTACAATACGATTTTTCATAATACAATTATTCAGGGTTCAGACAACGTCGCGATTGTGCAGGCGCTGAGTAAGAATAACCAGCTGCCGTTAGCTTCTGCCCAAGCCTTAACTTACGATAAAAATAATCCGCTTTCAGAATTTCGCCGACTACATCATGCCCATATTCAACACTGCGCCATTTTTAATGCCTTGAAAAATCGGGATTCGGCACGAGCAGAGAGTCTGATGCGGGAACATAGTCATGTGGTCACGCTTGGGGATATGATGCGTTCTATTTTTAATTCTGATCTGCCATCTTAAGTTTAAGTCTGTTTTTTTAAATAAAAAATCCCTCCTGAGGGTGCAGAAGGGCGGAAAGTGGAGAAAAATTAAACTGCCAGTTTTAAGGAGCTGGCAGTTTTTATTTCTTTAAAGATCGATAACCAGCATTTTAGATTTGGCACGTGAGCAGCATGGGGTAAATTGATCCTGTGCTGCCTGTTCTTCTTCAGTTAAGTACATATCTCGGTGGTCAATTTCACCTTCTACTACCTTCACTAAACAGGTACCACAAATTCCCTGTTCACAAGAAACAGGAATATTCACGCCAGCAGCCTCAAGTGCCTGTACAGCGGTCTGGTCCTGTGCAACATGGATCAATTGTCCGGTTTTTTGAACTTTAATGCTGAAACTGCCATCTTCACTGGTATCAATCGCAGGTGCACTAAAGTGTTCTTTATGAATATGGGTTTCAGGCCACGATTGCTGTTGTGCAGTCTGAATGACAAAATCCATAAAGCCTTGTGGACCACAAACATAAACATGATGTGCCGAGTCAGCCTGAGCCAATGCAGCGGGTAAATTGCAATGTGTGGCTGCTTCATCATCAATATGAAGATGTACTGAATCACCTAAAAGGTTGAGATCTTCCTGGAAAGCCACTGCGGAACGGGTTTTAACAAAGTAAAACAGCTTGAAAGATTTGTTCAGTCGTTTTAATTCTTTGGCCATTGCCAGAATCGGTGTAATCCCAATCCCGCCTGCACATAGGATGGCATGTTCAAGTGCTGTGTCCAGTTCAAACAGGTTACGTGGTTCACTGATCTGAATACGTTGTCCGACTTGTAACTGTTCATGCATAAAGCGTGAGCCACCACGTGAGTTGGGATCATTCAGTACACCAATCACATAGCGGTGCTGTTCGCTGCTGCAATTCGCCAAAGAATATTGGCGTATTAATCCCTCGCTCATATGTACATCAATATGCGCGCCTGCTTTAAAAGGAGGTAGAGGTTCTCCATTACAACTCATGAGCTCAAATGAATTGATCTGAGAATTGTGTTGATGGATCTGATGAATGGTCACTTCCATGTGAGTACCGCTCCTAAACTGAAAAATCAAAATACTGTCTTAAAACTTTAACTATTTAACCAAGCGTGACTGACGGAATATGGTCTTTGCCTGCAATCTCGTTCACCTGTTCTTGGCTGATCAGGCGATCAATCACTTTGCGCGCTTGCACTCCGCCCGCATCAATATTTAGCATCAGCAATTTACGGTCAGGATAGCGGAGCAAGTTTTGTTGTTGCTGTTCCAGCATGTCCAGATCTTCTGAGAAAATCTTACCTTGACCTTCACGGATCTGGCCTGTCAGTTCAACATTATCTGGCTGGAAGTGGCGAGCCATACCCCAGAAATACCAGTGAGAAGTTTCTGTTTCGGGCGTAATAAAGTCCACTACAATAGAAGACACTTTATGCTCGGGATCTGCCTGATAACCGCCTTTACCTGCATGGGCTACGCCAACTTCAATATGTACATTACTTGGCGCAAAGAAATGACAGATCTGCCAACGGTCTACAGGAACATCATCAGCGAGATTGTTACCTCTTAATGCCATTTGCCAGAATGGAGGTGCGTAAATATTTTCCATATGACGTTCTGTAATGACATGGTCTCCATCTACACGGGTAGTAGGAGCAGCTTCATCAATTTCTTTTTGGCCGATACTGGCGGAGTGCACATACGTTTCATGCGTAAGATCCATCAGGTTGTCAATCATCAGGCGATAATCGCAATTGATGTGAAACAATCCACCACCATAAGCCCATTCAGGATTATCAGCCCATTCCAGTTCTGGTAACTGATCTTCACTTGCAAGTGACTGGTCGCCTGGCCATACCCAGATAAAACCAAATTTTTCCACGACGCTATAACTTTTATTACATGGAAAACCACGAACACGTTGTCCAGGCATCGCCACTGTCTTGCCATCACAGCCCATGACTAATCCATGATAACCACAGACCAGATTGCCATCCTCTACAAAGCCTAAAGATAGTGGAGCACCGCGATGTGGGCAGAAGTCTTCTACTGCATAGACCTTATTTTCTTTACCACGATAAAACACCATTTTTTCACCACAGATCTGACGACCTAATGGCTTTCCCATAACTTCTTCAGGACGCGCTGCCACATACCAAGCATTTTTAATGAACATATTCTGATCTCCTTATCAATTGGATCCAATTTATGATTATTTGTATGTTTAGTCAACACAATAAAGTGTAAAAATGAATATATTGGATCCATTTAATTGAGCGGATTTCTTTCAAGTAAGCTTTACCTATTGATAGATAATTTATTATTTGGCTTAAAATTTTGTATTTAGGCATTCCCTAATTAACTAAAGAGTTGCCTTCAATGGCATATAAACTATTAATTAAAAATAAACAGGGGTTCGAACTGTTTTTTGGATCGTCTTACTGATGAAAGAAAAAATGTACTTTTGAACGAATAATCAAAAAACCGGAAAGAAAGGAGCTGGTTTTTGTTGAAAAGATTATTCTTTCAGAAGATAGATTAGAGGTTTTTTAATATAAAATTTTATATAAGATTTTGAAAATTAATGCCTTTTAATTATATGTATCTTTATGGTTTCTATCTATATTGTATTTTCTATGATGGGAGACTAAGGCTTCAGCATTAATTTTTCCTGCATATTTTTCTACGGAAAAATTCAAAAGATATGGGTAACCTAAATCTAATTCATTAATGAATTACACGAGATTCTTATGAATTACCTATTATATTAGGAGATTAAAGATGAAAGTTACTAAAGCTTTTCAAAGGGTTGAACCGTACCGGGTTTGTC
>NZ_JAALGV010000164.1:0-9461 GCF_011174875.1 Acinetobacter sp. GFQ9D191M | reverse complement strand
CAAACAAGTGGGACCACCTCTGATAATAAGCCAGTTAATAATAGAGTTTTGAATGACATTTAATCGCCTCCAGCGAAACATAAGCAAAGGTATAGTCACATATACTTATAATGTATATACCAAAATTTAACTAAAACTAGTCCGTTGTATAACGTGACCTTCATAAAAACGGTTTAAGTATATACCAATTGCAAATTTTCTTGTTATCGGCTGAAAGCTAATAGAATAGGGTATCGCTTAACGACACTATATAATGGCAAAAAAAAACCACCTTTTACGGTGGTTTCACTAGTTTTAAAGATTAAATCTCTTTAAGGTCTAGATTTTGTTCGCAATAACTACGTACAGCTTCTTTATCTGAAGGATCTAAACCCTTTTCAATCATTTCTTCACGTAACCATTTAATTACTTGACCGCGACCAGCCCAACGTAAGCTGTTGTTTTCACGGTGAACCCATTCATGCGTAAGCTTACGTTTTTGACGTCTTACAGGCTCAACTTTTGTGGTATCAATGTGGTTGTTTTTTAGATATTCACTAAGTGTATGGATGTCCACAACACCATCGGCAGTAATTTTTTCTGAAATGATTGCATTAATGGCACTAACAGCATCGTGAAAAGCTTTATTTTCTTTAACGACTAGTTGTTGTTGAAGTTCTTCAATATAATTCTGAAGTTCAACAGGTGACATTTGAGCAACATTTTCTGGTTTTGATACATTTAACATGTCATTAGTTCCAGTATTGCGAGTTAAGTTGTTCATGATTAAACCTTTAGAAATATATTTGAAAATTAATTCAAAATATCTCTTACGACAAAACCATTTTTACACATTTACAATATTAAAATCAATTAGAGTTAATCGTATTTATACCTAAATATACCTTGAAATGGTTTTTCTTATAACTTTTATGTCTGGAATTTCCTTAAACCTAATGACAGGAATGCCAGCACTCTTCAAAAGCTCGTCACGCCTTTTATCTTTATCCTGGGTATATTTATGATAATGCCCATCAAGCTCAATAGATAATATAGGATTGTAGTCTTCATCAACAATCAAATAGTCCACGTAAAGCCTAGAAAACTGATTTCGGGTACTTATGTTTTGCGTGGTCATAAAAGCACTCATGCTTACTTGCACCAAAATGTTGCGTGATGGAATGACCTGTTCTAGTGCATCAAGCATTATAATCTCGTTTTTTGTAAGGACTTTTTTAGATACAAGCTCCTGATTCTTTTGAGGCTTACGATAGCCTTTTTTTGAATTCTTTTTGGCTTTAGTTTTAGGTTTGCGAAATACGCCACATAAAGCAAAAACTAACTTATACACTATATAAAACAATAATGAATAAATTATAGACTTTAACAAAAAGGAATTTAAAATCGTTTCCATAAACCTAATACACAACAAATTTTAAAGGGTGCTTAAACTTCTTAAACATATTAGATAGTTTTAACGGTGATTGATACGAATTAACTAAAAATGTTTAAGGACTATTAGTGATGCAATGTTAAAAATAGTATAATCTTGTAAAGACAGCTTAGAAGCAGTTTTAAAAGTAAAACTGGTTCTCACAAATAACACCGACTATTTCACTGGAAAAGTTTAAAATGGTATTTAATAAACGTACTTTAGCTTTACTGATTGGTACAATCTCGCTATCAGCACACCTCTATGCCAACAACACAACCGTTAAAGTCTCACAAACTCCAATTGTATCATCTTCACCAATTCCCTTAGTTAAAGCGAATGCAATTGAACAATACTATATCAATGTTAAACATCGCTTTAATGGTGCGGAATTTGAACAACCGCCTCGTAAAATTAAGAGCATTAAACTTAACTTGAATGTTATTAATAACGGGGAAGTGGTTTTAACGGCGCACGAAGCTGATAAATCCAAGCTGGAAGACTATTTACAGCAAAACCCTAAAAACTCGGAACTATTGGCCAGTTACGTTGCTCGTATGATCAATTACAACCACGGCTATACGGTTCCTGAAAACAAGGGTAAATACAGCAAGTATGCAAGTACGACTGTATATGAAGCTCTTCTTGATGAATTGAACTATAACTTCGCAACTACGCCAGTAGTATCAGTAGATAGTTATGCAAGCCAACAACAGCTTGAATCTGCTTATCTATACATCCTTTCTCGTTTAGATCCACAAGAAAAAGCGGTGTTTTGGCAATTTGTGAACACATACAAAGTAGGGGATAAGATTGAGATCCCTGAAGGTACTGTTATAGCAGATGTCTTGAACACTTATAAAATCCAATTGAATTTTAAAGCGCCTTAATCACTAAACAGGTAAGGAATATTTAGGAACAAACTATATTATTTTTTTAAAGTTATTTTTTACCTGTTCCTATATGTAAAGAATATTCTTGGGATCAGGGTGTTGCTCCTAGAGTTCGCAATCTTATTCAGTCAGAAGATCGTGATACTCCAAGTGATAATAGTCGTGATCAAAAAAAAAGCCTACATTGTAGGCTTTTAGCTTTTTTAGATCTGTATTACTGAATTAAGTCGTCAACGGCTTCACCAAGGTAGGTTGGATCGTATTGCTTATACAAATAGTTTTCCAGAATTGGTAAATCTGGTGCTAAAACCATTCGCGTAATTTTAGGACGATCTTCTTCAAGGTTAAGCTTCACATGTACGGCGAAGAAATCAATGTTGTTCGTGATGAAGTCATATTCTTTACGACCAGCACTTTTGAGTTGATCAACCATACGCGAAAAGAAGCGGTTATTCGTAATAGAGCAATTCAAGAACTCTAACGCATCTTTTTCAGTAACATTAATTTCAATAATGTTATTGAGGAAGGCTAGCTCTGGTTTAATTAAGTTGCCGTTACGGTCTGCAGTTAGACATTTTGTAGAAAAGGTACCAATACCAGCCATACGACCATCATATTTCACAAAACCGTGCTCTTCAGATGCAACTAAGTTTGACGCATGAACGTATAGAGTAGGGTGGTGCTTTGTATTCCACTCTAAATCAATAACGTCAGTTTCATTTTCTACATAGAGAGTTTGTAAAAGGGATCTATTGAGGTTGGTATAGAGGACTTGATCAAGCTCTAATACTTTGCGGCGATATAGCTCAGCGAAGGCAATACCGTACTGAGATAAGATATTACATGTTGTATTGAAGCTATTGCAGTAAATCGCACGGTTATCGTTACCGCCGTCTCGATCCTCACTGACCACAATTACATGGTTCCCTAAAACACCATTGATTTTATAAACCACAATTGAGCCTAATGCGAAGTTTTGGGTAAGTAGTTCTTCACCCTCAAATCGTACTGCCGTGCAGTTTTTAATATTTTCTGCGCTTAAAGGATAATTACCCGGTGTGATGGACCACAATGTTGAGACTGGTACAAATAGAGGCTCAATAGAACTACTTAAGTCAACTCGACCAATCGTGATGATGCTTGTGCCGTTAAAACTATCGCCCTTGTGTTCTGCAACGGCTGATGTTCCGATCGTACCTGGTATTTGTGCGTTCTCTGAAGCGCTATTATTTGGTACAACTGATTCTGTCATGAAACAACTCACTAAAAGTTTTATCTTTGTTTAAAAATACCACATGATAAATAGTATTAAAACTTATACTACTATTATAAGATGATCTTTAAGATTCATAAAGGTATATTTATGCTAAACCATAAAACCCAAGTTTGTTTTTTTAATAACCTAATTGGACGTTTTTATAAAAACCATTTGATCATAGATGTTAAACCTTTAAACCTAGATTTTATTTTAGATGTTATTGAATTCCCGACATCAATTGAAGGTTTCAAAAAAGCACCTAAAGTATCAAAAATTAAAATACCTTTTACGCAACTTGCTCAGGATCTTCAGCCACAAAATTACCTAGATTTAGTCCAATCTGATGCCAAAAATCTGTATCTGCAGATTGGGCAAGAAAGACGTTATATTCACGGCGAACAAACTAATTTTTCATATGCTACATCGGTGTTTCAGCAGATCGGTGATGATGAAGTGCTCCAGCTTGAGGCTTTGAACTATGCACTGAAGCTCCAAAGCATTACTAATGGTATTCAGCAACATACAACAGCGATTGAGACATATATCGAGCTAAAGCCTTTACGATATGCGTTTAGCTTAGATACGTTCATAAGTGCAACTGCAGATCTAGATCAACCTTTCGATACTCGTGAAGCGCTTTCTGGCCATATCGTTAACCATTGGGAAAAATGGGTTAAAGCAAACAATATCACCAGTGAAAGTTCTTATGATGCGGTGCTAATAAATACCGATAAATTAATACTGGTTCGAGTCGGTATTCACTCATTCTCAGTGAAGATTACAGACCTTGAAGTGGCTGACGGCGTTATCTATGCTTCTCTTTGTGATTTAGAGCTCTTACAGGTGCTTCTACCAACGTTCTTTGATGGTATACCTTGCCGTATTACTGCATATGCCGATATGAACATTCAATATGCTGTATCGCAATATAAGACTTGGCTATCAAGTCAAAACCTGAAGAAGATCCAGTACGTTCGCAAACAAGGTATTGAGAAGTACTTGCGTAAAAAATTAGAAGATGAAAGTGACTTAATCGGTAACGCGCAACTTGCCAAAACCCTAATGAATACCAGCTATACAGAACAAACAGTCTCGTTTTTTTCTGACGCTTGGGGATTATCGTACGCAAACCATTTTGAGAAGAAAATTCGTCATGCTTTTGATCTGGTCATACAGGCTTTGGATCATGAAGGGATCTCATTAGAGCAGCTGCAGTTCATCAATAGCCTAACAAAAGGGGCAATTGAGAATGCTATTAACGAGATGCTGAACAAGACTGGTTCACCGTTAAACGTGGTACCAACACTCACTCAAGAATTACTGTTAATTTGCGATGAATTCAATGCCAAAAAACTCAACATATCAAGTGAGCTCTTAGATGCAATCACTCAGTTTGCAGAACAATATGCAGTATCACCACTGTTGGCCATTAAGCGTGATAGCGCCGTGTATTTGCTGTATGAACCATTAGATGCCGATAATCAGTTAATTGATTATGAATGGTTTTCTACTGCGGTATATACCAAAAATCAGTTTGTGCCTGAAGCAGATGAACAACATAAAACAAATGTAGCGGATCTTCTTAAATCGGTTGAAGTACTGCATGTATTCAAGCCGAATATCCTGTCGTGGACCAATGGCAAGGTATTTGAAACGCCAGAAGAAAAGAAAAATGCTTTTATGTTATGTCTCACACCTGAAGCATTTGAAAATCAAATAGAATTCTTACGCACGAAGAACGCAATACCAGGATATTTTAAAAACCTGATTACATCCTTAGGTGGTTTAAATTCAGTGGCCACGGAACAAGATAAATACGGTGTATTTTTGATTGAGTCGATCGCTAAAAATTTGACTGGTTTTGCATATCAAGGACAACTCTTTCCTATCGATCAAAATGCCCAAATTGACTTAGATCAATGCTCAAATTTAACGCTTAATTCTAAACTACTACCAAAAAACTACCTGACCTTTAAAAGACTAATGAGATTAAGCGATAGTTTAACGAATGGCGTTAAATAGGTTTAAGGAATATTATTATTTTTACTTTAAGTTTAAATAGTGGTTTTTTAAATGCACAAAAATAAAGTATTATAGTTTCAAACTTAAAACCCTTTTTAAAGTTATATAGAGAATACTGAATGAAACTATTAAAAACTGCGATGGTGGGTATCCTTGGTACTGTATTAGCGCATACAGCTTTCGCATTTGAGGATGAAACTATCCCAACACCGAACTTTAAGGAAGCGTATGTAGGACTTTTAACGCCATCTAAAAGCTTTAATGTTGTTGCTGGTGGCCTTACACCTGAAATCAGCGAATATAAACTGTCTGATAGCTATTTTGAGAACAATTCAAATCAACGATACAAAGCGACAGCTCACCTTTATCAACAGATGAATACTCGACAACGAGCGATGTATTTATTAGTTCAGCACACAGCTTACTTAAACGATATTTTCTACCCTCAACGTAACCCTTTAGTTAATCCAAACGTATCAGACGAACAATTGAATGTTGAACCAGCACTTAATAAACTGCAGTCCTTACGTACTGACAAAGATATTGTCGAAAATGTTGTAGATCGTGAAACTATGCTTCAGGTATTAAAAGCACATTACGATTATTATATGCGCGATCAATTTACAGTACGTTTTTACGGTAAAAACCAAAACACATTTACTTATGGAATTGATAACTATTCTGGTTTAAAAATACGTTCGGTGGAAGGAAACTTACGCATTGTTGATCGCAAAACAGGTACATTGTTAGGTGACTCAATGGTTAAGTTAAACCACTGGATACCAGCTACCCGTACCAAAGAGCGCCGCACTATTGATATACCGTCTTCCATGCCAGAATGGAAAGACGTTGAAATTAAAGATCTTGCAATTAAATTCCAACCAACTGCAATAACAACCATGCAAGGTAAACGCATTGATATTAATAAAATCTATGCGTACAACACTGAAAAATTCAATTTCTAATGCATTAAGCGGTCTATCTCGACCGCTATTTTTATGTTTTGGTACAATTATTAACCGTAGCCTAAGCAAAAGTTATAAGTTGCTTTTCCCACTAATCAAATTAAGGTTAAAACTATGAAAAAAGCTCTCCTATCAATTGCCACTGTAATCATGGTCGGGGGATGCTCAGAAGTGCCGAATGATATGTCGCATATCGATGTTTTTTCTTCCGATCGCTACCTATCAACTGCACATCAATTTAATAAGCTTGTTGATGATACGTTTAAGTATCCTTATTCAAAAATACCGTTTTTTCTAGTGACGAAAGGGTGGAGTGTTAGTGGTCCAAAAGAGCCAGTATCGCAAATTGTATATAGTTGCTTAACTTCTAATGAGGTGGAATTGGTGACAAAAATCAAGCCATTCATGCCCGAAGTGACCTACATCAAAACACCTGAAAACCAGGTGAAAAATTGCATCATTAAACATTCAAATGACTCAATTAATGCTGATGCGCTGAATGACCTTAAAGCGTTCCCTTTATTCCAAAAATATGCAGACAATCCATTTTTACGTAAGACCGTGGATGCTGCGAAAGCAGATGGCAAAATCTCAGTAAAAGAATATATGGATATTGTGCAGATTGTCATAAAATTAAGTGGAGCTGACAAACAGGTTCAGCTAGAGAAAACTATTCAAGAGCTTTAGGTATTCATATGTCGGAAAATCTATCCATGCATAGCATGTCGAATGAGGAATTGATTCAAGAATGGCTTGATAGCCTGAAGCTTGAAAATAAGTCCGACATGACGATTAATGAATACAAAAAGAGCTTACTTTTGATGTTAGAAATGCCTTTTTTTAAAGGTAAACATCTATTGGAACTAGACCGCGATTACATCACATCATTTCGGTTGCATCGAATCGATGTTGATATTGTTTCTGCAAGAACACTCAACAAAAATTTATCAGCTTTAAAAAACTTCCTGAACTATTGTCTGCGTAAGGAATATATACCTGAAAACTTCTTTTCTGACATTCGGGTTAAGTTCAAAAACCAAAGCTTACCGCGCCCGATCGCCGTGAATACGTTGAATGAGATACTTGATAACAAGACGCCATTAAATCCGAAATACAATAATCAAAAGTTAAGAGATCTAGCAGCTGCAGAAATTGCTTATTCTGGCGGTTTACGTATCTCTGAATTACATGCCATCAAACTAAGTGATATCAACCTCAGTGCTATGCAACTAAAGGTATTGGGTAAAGGAAATAATGAACGGATTGTTTTTTTAGGAAAAAAATCACTAGAGGCTATTTCTACTTGGCTTTTAGTTCGTAATCGTTGGATTTCAAAAGCTGGAGTAGAAGACTGCGGATATTTATTCATTGCACCATCTGGCAAACATATTGCGAAAAACCATTTAGGTGCATGCATTACAGCTCTGTTAAAGGCGCATGGTTCTGGAAATATTGGTAGTACTCATGCTTTGAGACATAGTTTTGCATCGCACTTGTATAACAAAACAAAAAATATTCGCGCCGTTCAGGAAATGCTAGGTCATAAATCACTATCTTCGACACAAGTATATATTCTTGTAGATCACGAAACGTTGATTAGTTCTTATAAAGATGCACATCCACGCGCTAGAGCGAACCAAGATTAATAATTTATTCGCTTCTTGTACTTCTAAAGATATATCGTAAACGATCGAAATAATTAACTTTTGATGGTGCCCGTAATGGCTAAGACTTTTGAACAAGTAAAAAAAGAATTTTTCAATACAAGGGTCATCACAAACAATCGACTACCTAAGCGTGGTGAAAGCCACAAAATTGCTGTGAAACTTGGTTTAATAGACCAAAAACAATCAACATATGTTAAAAAACAGAAACTTTCATATGTTGGCTTATCTGTAATTGAGTGTTTTGAAGAAGCTGGTTTAGATGATGTCTATATCAATGAAAAAATTGAAGAGTTTTCAGAGCTAAAAAACTATACTTCATTACATAAGGCATTAAGAATACTTGATGACGGCCACATGGCCCGTTTAGCAAAAAAATTAGAGGTTTCAGTCGATATGCTCAATGCGACATTGGCTGTGCTGAATAAAATATAAAAAACGGATTGAACCAACCCATGAATGCAAATGAGCTTTATGAAAAGTTACAGCAAATTGGTAAGCCACTGGTCCACGTAGAAAGCCTCGTATCTACAATGCAGTTGGAAATCCCTGTTGAGGAGATTGAAAAACACATTGAACTTTTCGGGGTTAATTTTTTACTGGTAGAAGTTGTTCGATATACCTTTGACGGTTTTCTATCTCCAGAGTACCAACACTATATAGACGAATTCATTGCAGAAAATGAACTGGATGAAGATGTCATTTTGAATATCAGAAATAAAACATCATCAGATATAGGCCTGGTTAATGTTGGCTTTAATCTAAATGGTTGCATCCTTGGCTTAACCCATACGGATGAATGGATGGAACATTTATTCCACTTGGTTAAGTTCATTACTGACAGTGAAAAACGCGAGAAAAGTAGGAACTTTTTGTCTGAACAAGACAAAATCAAGGAACAAAAAGTTTTAGAAAAACAAGCCAAAGAAAAAGAAAGGGAAGTGATGATTCAACAGGTAGAGGATCTCACCAATACCGATGATTTTAAATTATGCAAAACGAAGGGTGAAATATTGTTGTTTTGGGAAAAGAACATTCCTGACCTATACAAAACTCTATCCAGAACTTTTATGGAAACAATGTCTAAGAAATATATCTCTATATTGCGTGGCTCATGAAGTGATACGATATGAGGAAGAACAACGAGTAGTGCATAAATCAGCGTTCTTAGAGATGGATCCGTAAATTTGAACAACTCCTATAAGTGATATTCTGCTCCTCAAATGATGTTATAAACATCAATATATG
>NZ_JAALGV010000163.1:0-3489 GCF_011174875.1 Acinetobacter sp. GFQ9D191M | reverse complement strand
CGGTTTACGCATTAACTTAATTGCTGCACTCGTAAACCGGATAAACTTGCAATAATGACTTTCGCAAGAGATCTAATACAATTCCTATTATTTTTTTATCCCCAATAAAAACAAACTCACCAATCTGTGCCGGCCTATAATTTTATACAGATACAATAACTCATCTAACAATATGTATATCTAAAGGATATACTGACCGGTAATTAGTTTGCCATTAGCTCTTATTAAAACTTACTTGTTATGAAAAAGCTATCTTGTTCAGGCCTTGTTCATCCATTTTTTTTGATCATTATCATTATTTTGATCTCAATTCCGATGGGTTTCTATGGCATGTATCTCTATATTGCCCCATCTTTGCCTGAAATGTCTACGCTTAAAAAGGCACCTTTATTAAAGCCTTTACAAGTTTTTAGCTCAGATAACGAGCTCATTGCAGAGTATGGTGGCAAGCTTTCTGTTCCTGTGAATTATGAACAGATTCCGAAAGAATTTATTCACGCCTTCCTCGCTGCAGAAGATTCTAGTTTCTTCGAACACAGCGGGATCAGCTTTAAAGGCTTAGGACGTGCAGTCAGTGAAACTATTACCGGCTCTGATGTACAGACTGGCGGTTCGACCATTACCATGCAGGTCGCCAAAAACTACTATTTAAGTCCCGAACGTACTTTAAAGCGTAAGCTGACTGAAATTTTCCTGGCACGTAAAATAGAACAGAATTTAAGTAAAGAAGAAATTCTGACTTTATATGTCAATAAAATTTTCTTGGGGAAAAATGCTTACGGCATTGCGGCAGCAGCGAAAATCTATTACAACAAAAGTTTAGATGAGCTTTCGATTGCGCAAATGGCAATGATTGCTGGCCTACCTAAAGCACCTTCTCGTTATAATCCGGTGGCCAACCCTAAACGTGCATTAGAGCGCCGTAACTGGATTTTAGGTCGCATGCTGCAATTGGGGTATCTGAATCAAAGCCAATATCAGGAAGCCATTGCTGAACCGATTAACCTGGATATGCCTAACCGTAGTACGCGTAACAAATTCCCCTACGTCGGTGAAATGGTTCGCTCTGAACTGGTAGAAAATTTTGGTGAACAGGCGATAGATTCAGGTTATAAAGTCTACACGACGATCCACAGTGAACGTCAGGCTTATGCTGAACAGGCAGTACAGGATGGTTTAGAGGCGTATGATCGTCGTCATGGCTGGCGAGGTGCTGAGGCTCATGATCAGCCCCTGCAAAATTTCCGTGTCTATGCCAACACTTACCCTGCTGAAGTGACCAAGGTCAATAATAATAGCTTTGAAGCATTGATGCAGGATGGTACAACCGTAACTGTGCCTTGGTCAGGCATGTCCTGGGCCCGTCCTTATCGTAGTGCAGATAGTGTAGGTGCTGCACCAAGCAGAGCCTCACAGATTGTTAAAGTTAAAGATATTGTTCGTTTAAGACCTAACGAGAATAAAAGTTCCTGGGCACTGGTACAAACGCCTCAGGTACAGGGCCAATTAATTGCATTGAACCCGAATAATGGTGCGATTGAAGCCATTGTGGGTGGTTATAATTTTTATCAATCCAAATTTAACCGTGCGACTCAAGGCTGGCGTCAGCCGGGTTCAACTATTAAACCCTTCGTTTACGCTCTGGCTTTAGAACGTGGTATGACTCCACACACCATGGTCAATGATGCACCGATTACTATTGGTAAATGGAGTCCGCGTAATTCGGATGGCCGTTATTTAGGGATGATTCCTTTACGTCGTGCTTTATATCTGTCACGTAACACGGTTTCAGTTCGTCTATTACAAACCGTCGGTATTGAACGTACCCGTCAGTTATTTATGGATTTTGGCTTGCAGGATAACCAGATTCCACGTAACTACACCATTGCTCTAGGCACGCCTCAGGTTTTACCAATCCAGATGGCCACTGGTTATGCTACGTTCGCCAATGGCGGTTATCGGATTCAGCCACATTTTATTACGCGTATCGAAGATGCCTATGGCAAGACTATTTTTGAGGCTAAGCCTGAATATGCCTGCATCTCGTGTATTAATGCTCAGGAAGAAAGTCCTCAACCAACAGGCGCACTCACTCCTGATGATGAAGCAATTGAAATCAATAACAAGACCCTAGCGCAAAAACCAGAGACACCAAAAATCTCGGCTGAAGACAGTAATTACCGTCAGGCAGAACGTATTTTAAAATCTAGTTCTGCTTATGATATGGCCAATATCCTGCGTGATGTGATTCAGCATGGTACGGGACGTGCTGCTTTAAGAATTGGTCGTAGCGATATTGGGGGTAAAACCGGTACCACCAATGATGCCAAAGATGCCTGGTTTGCAGGTTTTAATGGCAAGCTGGTCACCGTTGCCTGGGTCGGTTTCGACCAGCCAAAAACTTTAGGTCGCCGTGAATACGGTGGCGTGGCAGCCTTACCAATCTGGACCGACTTTATGGGTAATGCCTTAAAAGGTACACCAGAAGCTTGGGTTCGCCTGGATCGTAATGCTAAAGCACCTATTAACCGTAATAAAGTAGTGCAAGGTGAGCAGGAACAGCATGATCCGTCTTCTCCACCTTTAGCGACGCCTCTATATCGCCCTGCCCCGGTTGTAGCACCTAAGCGACAAAGCAATGATTTTGAAGATTTGCCTGATCAGGAAATCCACATACCGGATGATGAAAGAGTGGCGCCAAGAGACCAGCCACTACAACCAAATCGGGTGGTGGATCCTTTGGAAAACTTGATTGAAGAACTTGAATAATCTGAACCAATAAAAAATCCCTCAATAATGAGGGATTTTTTATTTCTAAATAACCGATTTACTTCGTAAGCGTCCGCTGAACCCCATGCCTATTTTTTAATTCGGTTCAGGTTTCCAGCGGTGTGGTAGCAATTCTTCAATCTGAGTCACTTTATGTGTCGGCAACCTTTTCAGCACATCACTTAAATAGGCATAGGGATCCAGCCCATTCAGCTTTGCTGACTGGATTAATGTCATAATATTGGCTGCTCGCTGACCGCTGCGCAGCGAACCTGCAAATAACCAGTTCTTACGTCCCAACGCCCAGGGGCGCATCTGGTTTTCCACCCAGTTATTGCAAATCGGTAGATTGCCATCATCCAGATAGCGGCTTAAAGCTGGCCAACGCTTCAGAGTGTAATTGATCGCCTTGGCGGTTGGAGAACTCGATGGCACAGTCAGTTGATGTTGGTTGAGCCATTCATACAGTTGTTGCATCACCGGTTGACTATGCTGTTGTCGGTATTCGCGGCGGTCTTCCGCTGTACCATCGGTCTTTTTCCTGAGTTCTGCTTCTATCGCATACAGTTTCTGAATCAGCACTAATGCCTGTTCAGCGACCTGACTTTTTTTGGTCACATGCAGTTCATGGAATTTACGACGCGCATGCGCCATGCAGCCCACCTCAATGACCTGACCTGATTTAAAGCGTGCTTTATAACCGCTGTAATCATCACAGAC
>NZ_JAALGV010000162.1:0-3345 GCF_011174875.1 Acinetobacter sp. GFQ9D191M | reverse complement strand
AATACACCTTATACGAAATAAAAATGGGAGCCTTAAGCTCCCATTTTTTAAGTAATTTTTTCAAATAAGGCTTGGGTGAGCATCTAAAATTCGAATCAATGTAGCTGCTGGTCCAGTTGGATAGCGTCGTCCCTGTTCCCAATTTTGCAGGGTACGGGGGCTAATATGTAGACGTGCAGCAAATTCATTTTGGCTCAAGCCAGTTTTTTCACGTACTTCTTTAATATCAGGCAATTCGAGTTCTGTAACTCGGCTTGCTTTAACTTCTTTACGTTTGATAGCTCCAGCTTCTTTGATTGAAGCAACCAAGTCATCAAATAAGTTGTTATCCATGAAATTGCTCCTTCACGAGTTGGTGCAGAATGGCGGTTTCCTTATCTGTTAAATTATCTTTTACTGATTTTGGATAAGCCACTAAGAAAAAGATCTGATCATCCTCGGTGACCCAATAATAAATCACCCGTATCCCACCACTTTTCCCTTTGTTACCTTGAGCACAACGTACTTTGCGAATACCACCGCCATTCTTGATTAGGTCACCTCTATCAGGCTGTACCAAAAGATCTTGCTGAAGTTGACGATATTCCTCATCAGATACAAGGTCTTTAATTTGCTTGGTAAAGATGCTGGTTTCAATAAATAACATGGACTCTTTATACGTCAATGGCGTATTTGAATTTTAGCAGTTTCCATAACAAAAAACGAGAGCTGGTAGATCTCGTTTCGCATAACAGCCATTATGTTAAATTGTAGTAAGAACTTTAATGCGATAGAGCAGAATGTATATGCAAAATAAGCTTGATAACATTATTCAAGAATTAAAAGAACTATCTGGGAATAGTCGTCTAAACATAGAACTACCTGATGATATTTTCATATCTGCTTATGAACGAAAAATAGGTTTTATTTTTCCAAAAGATTATAAAAAAGTTTTGAAAGAGATTAGCAATATCTTTTATGGAACAATTGAATTAGCGTCTCTTACAGATGAGAAAGAATGCTATCGAGGGCTATCTCAGATATTAAATGATGCTAGGGAGCAAGGTCTGCCAGAAGATTGGCTACCTATTTGTGAAGATAATGGTAGTTATTATTGCCTATCTCCTAATCATAAAATTAGATATTGGACAGCAGATGGATATAGCGATGAGCAGTGGGAAGATTTAGCAGATTGGATCAAGCAAGTTTGGATAGATGGAAATTAAGAATTTCTAAAATTAACATAATACACCTTATACGAAATTAAAAAATGGAGCCTAAAGCTCCATTTTTTAATAACTTTTTTTAAATTGCTAAGCGTAAATTCAGTGCTTTTACAACTTTAATCACAGTATCAAAACTAGGGTTAACATCACCAGAAAGTGCTTTATAAAGACTTTCTCGGCCTAAGCCTGTATCTCGTGATAATTGAGCCATTCCTTTAGCTTTTGCAATGTTACCTAAAGCCTTTGCAATGAATGCGGCATCGCCATTAGATTCTTCAATACATGCTTGTAAGTAAGCCTGCATATCATCCTCTGTTTTAAGATGCTCAGCACTGTCCCATTTGCGAAGTTTAATAGCCATTTATAGCTCCTCCTCTAAATCTTGTGCCAATTGCAGGGCAAGTTTTATATCTTTACTTTGCGTAGACTTATCTCCGCCTGCTAAAAGAATAACAACCCTTTGCCCTTGCTTGCAGTAATAAATCCTATAGCCTGGCCCAAAGAAGAAACGTAATTCAGAAACACCTTCACCGACCGGCTCAGTATCTCCAAAGTTTCCATCTTCAACCCGATCAATTCGGACTTGTATGCGTCTTTTTGCCTGCTGGTCTTTTAACTTGGTGAACCAGTCATCAAAGACTTCAGTGGTATATATTGAGTACATAAGTAGAATGTATCCTATAGGATACATTTATGCAAGAAATAAACTTGATATTTGGGGCTCGAAACGGTGAATTTCGTATAACCGCCATTATGTTAAGTTAATCAAAATTCTTAATGCACCAAAACCTAAAAATTTAAATGGAGTAAAAATGACTTTAAAGGGGTTAGATATTCAAGAAGATTGTATCAAAGCTATTTCTAATGAATCTTTAATATTTGATATTAAGAATAAAGAGTTTTTAGAGGATATAGAAAATCTTTTATTACAGTATTTTCAAAATTTTAGTAATGATTTAAATGGAATTGAGTTTGATAATTTTTCTGTGGAGTTTTGGTTCGATGCAGGACAATTGATTATTTATCCTGAAAAAGATTTATTAGATCGTAAACCCTTTGAATCTGAATATGATTTAGATAGATTAGACCCTTATTTTTATCTAGTTTGTGAAGAATATAGGATATATTTTGATGACTTAATATCTCGAAAAGTAAGCGATCAAGTATCTGAAAAAGAAGCTATTTCTAAAACTAATGACGTAATTGATTGTGTAAGCAAAGCTATAAAAAATATAAATGATGAAAACAATCTTTTAAAGATGTTAGGCAGGCCTAAATTAGAAATAAGATATTTCGGTGTAACGAAAGAAGAACTTTTAGCAAAAGAAATTCTCGTGAAATGAAGTAGATATTTTTGTCGTATTAAGGAAAACTAAAATTAACATAATGGGCGTTATGCGAAGTCAAAAATGGGAGCTTAAGCTCCCATTTTTATTGATGATTTTTTAATTCTTTCAGCATAGCATCCCGTAAAATTTCATTCATTCGTGTTTGATAACCTTTGCCTTGTGCTTTGAACCAAGCAAGTACATCAGCATCTAACCGAATTGAAGTTTGTTGCTTCACTGGGCGGTAAAATTGATTTTGGCGTACAGCACTGCTCCAATCGGTAATTTCAGGAATATCTGATAGATCTAGCTGATCATCAGGAACCGTGCCTTTAGCAAGCAAGCGTTGAATTTCAGCATCTTGCTTCTCACCAAATTTCTCATTCAGCTCTTTGCGTGAGTATCTAACCATGCTCATATTTGTTTCGCTCCGCTTTAGTCACTTGCCTTGCACTAATGATTCGTATGATTTCACAGTCATCTTCATCAAAAATGGTGTGAGCCACCAATAACATTAGTACGCCTTTAACTCGTCCAATGGTTTGCCAACGTTCTTCACCATCGGTATGTCTGTCTTGGATTGAGATCCGTAATGGATCTTCAAAAACAAGGCTTGCAGTTTCGAAAGAGATATCATGCTTTTTCTGATTCTTTCGATTCTTAGCCTCATCCCATTCAAAATACTGTTCCATAAAAAACATTCAAATTTGTATATACAATAATGTATCACAAAATTGTATAACTCAAGTTGAGAAGCGTAATTTTTAGTCAAATTTATTGGCAAGAACTATCAAAACTGCTCATAAAAAAGC
>NZ_JAALGV010000161.1:0-767 GCF_011174875.1 Acinetobacter sp. GFQ9D191M | reverse complement strand
TGTCTTTTTACATTAATGTCTTAAACTGGCAAAATGTAAAATCAACAACTTACATCAAATCTAATTGAATAAATCCACATTACAGTTCTAAACTCAATGGATTTTTCAGTTTAGAAAAATAGCGGTTTTTTACAATATAGTTGTAAACCTAGCCTTTCCAAATTGGTAAAACTTCTTCAAAGGAAACTAGATAGATGGTTTGGAAGATGAACTCGTTTCATTATGGTTGGTATTTTCACCGTTACCCAATCTTTTTGTTTCTGTAACTGCTTGAGATTTTATAAAAATTACAATACCTAAAACAATAATACCAACCACAAGAACTATTAATAGAATTTTATTCTTTTTCATAAGATTTTATAAAAACTGCCCAAATTTAAAATTGCAATCTTTTGCAGATGTGTATTGAGAAACAGCTCACCCATTATCTAGGGTTTCATAGTGTGTACCGGATACATTCTAAAATCTTTTATCACTTTTAGGATCAACAAACCCTGCTCTAACACGATACCCACTTGGGTTACTTGAATTATCTGTTCGTTGGTTGCCATTAGTAGCTTTTTGATCTGTTTTTACATATAGATTTTTATGTATGTACACCTGTTAAAGCATCATAAGAAATAGATTCGTTATACCAACCATATCCAAAACTTGGAATATATGCTTCTGTAAAATTTGACATTTTTTTTAATCTCTCTTTGTTTACAACTATATTGTTAAAGTTTAGGACTTTAATGTCCAGTTTACGTTTGTGTTGTCAAATCACA
>NZ_JAALGV010000160.1:0-2090 GCF_011174875.1 Acinetobacter sp. GFQ9D191M | reverse complement strand
ACTTTAAATGTGACTTGTTCCATTTTAGAGATTTGTTTAAGATAAGATATAACTCATTGAGATGTGTCATAGTATTCGTCGTTAGAAAACAATTATTGTGACATTATTTCAATGAGTTATCTATTTTTGTCGTGTACAGAGAATTTACTTAATATTTGATGACATGGATGTCGCTTAATTAAGTATATTAACCCGAATCCTGCTTAAGCCGATGACTTCATAATTTGAATTGTTGGCTTATTTTTATGGATCAGTTGATATGCACACAAGGACGCGTAAATCCCTCCTAATAATAAAAGCAGATTGGGTGTTTTTAATATATAGACGGCACATCAACACTAATGCACCGTCGGTTTATATCACTTCTAAAATTTAAACTTTTATATCTAAGAGCTGTATAAATTCAAATGCCGGTTCTTCATAAGGATGACTGTCTTTTAGAGCCTTAGCCACTTCAACAGCCTTTTCATCAGGTACAAGAATTTCGACCCGCCATTCTTCCACATTTTCCAGCTGGCCGATTTCCCCAATATGAGGATCTGCACCGCGCTGTGGCTTAAATTGTCCAGTTCCCAGTACTTGCCAGGCACAGTCGGTATATTCACCAATCCCACCTGCACCTGCTGCAAAGACAGCCTTCTTGGTTTCCTCCAGGTTTTCATCTGGTACGTAATAAATCAGTTTAAGCATATATCCCTACAAGTTTTTCAAGCATTTACCGTATTGTTAAGGGCTTCGGTAATAATATTCAATGCTGGATTTTGAGAGTTCTTGTTAAATGTTGCATATAGTTCTACCTGGGGTAAAGGTCGATCTGTCTGAATCACTTTCACTTCATCATTCAGGAAACGTAATAAATAATCGGGAGCAAAACTGAAACCCATCCCCATATTGATCAGGTTAATATGCTGTAGCACATTGGTCGCCCACAGCACCTGATCGTGCTTTAGCTGATCAAAGGACATCAAAGCATTCAGTCTTTCGTAAAATACAGGTGATGCATTCTGATCACACATAATAATCGTATGATTTTTCAGTTCCTGTAATTTCAGTATTCGATCGGTTGGGTGCAAATGCTTGGCTGCAACCAAGTGAATTTGCTCCGTCAATAAATGAATATTGTCAAAATCTGGATGATCTAGCTGAAAACGGGTAATACTTAGATCTAGTTCAGCATTTTTTAGACGTTGAAGCTGTTCCAGACAGAACAGGCTATGCAGATGAATTTTCAGATCTGGCATGGTCTTTTTCAACTTGGCCAAAATATGTGGCATGACTTTTAGTTCGGCAACATTCAGAAAACCAATATGAATCTGGTTATTTTTCTGCTGGGCCACCTGTCGTGCTGACGCAACGGCCAATTTGGCATTTTCTAGAGCTTTTTCTGCATAGATTAAAAAGGCCTTACCTTCATCAGTTAAATGTATTTTCCGTGAAGAACGCTCAAACAGGTTAACGCCAACTTCCTGCTCCAGATCTTTAATCTGCTGGCTTAAAGAAGGTTGAGCCGTAAACAGCTTTTCAGCAGCCCTAGTGAAACTCTGCTCCTGCGCCACGGTAATAAAATAGCGTAAATGTCGAAGTTCCATAGATTGCTCACTTCAAAAAATAGGTGCTTATCTTACGATTTAGGCCAACCCATTGAAAATATTAATAGATCAATAGCTTATACGAATACTCATATAACTATCTTCTATGCATGGCCAGACTTTGCTCCTCATACATTTATGCATGTTTCAGGTATACACATGGTGCCTTGCATGACGCAGTATTTAATACTGATGTTCTGGTGAAGATTGGGAACAGGCAGCTGAATCTTTGAACTAACCATATCTGGATGTGATTCGGATTGCTTCTCATGATGTTATAAACCCTAGAATGGCAAGTCTGAAATTCATGAATCTGTGTAATTCTGGTTAGGCCGGTTGGTTATATCACTTGGTGTTATCAGGATAGTATTAATAATGCTTTTGTTTATTAAAATACGCTGAAGGTAACGTTAAAGCAGATTCAACCCACTGTTTAGCAATAAAAAAGCCACCTTTCGGTGGCTTTTTTTAAATCTGTTGTGTCCCGTCCTGAAATAAGTT
>NZ_JAALGV010000016.1:5866-125782 GCF_011174875.1 Acinetobacter sp. GFQ9D191M | reverse complement strand
ACAAACCCGGTACGGTTCAAACTCTTTTACTTAAGACTTGAAATTGTATTTAGATGAAATTATTCATTTTTCACATAAATAAAGAATATTTTATTGAAATTTAAATAGATAGGATGTGGAGATCGAAAAGAATAGAGTTGTTTATAGTGCTCTATTAATCCAGCCAAAATATTCTAATCTGCTTTTGAAAAAGCACAATTTAAATATTGTATAAGTCTTCTTTTAGAAGTGTAAAAGCGTATTGTTGGTAAAAAAAAAATCCTGCTATATTGAACTCATGGTAGGTCATAAAACGAAACGACGCTACCAATAAGTTGGACGGATCAATGACAGTTAGTTGAGCTCGAACTTAGGTTCAGGCAATAAATCTAGCACTAGCCATCCAACACAGAGCCCGCAGCGATGCGGGCTTTTTAATGCTAAATTTTAAGCGAGAGTTGTTAATCATTTCGACTCTTTTATTTGTATAGCATATTCTTCATTAGCGACTATATATAGTCAATAAAAGGTGTTCGCTAAAAAATCTTACATATTCGTTTGAAAGCCTTTCAAATAACTATGTTATAAGAATTCAGACAAGCAAATTTAATAATGCCAATAAAGGGAGGTATGACGATGACAAAAGATTTAATTGAAGTGCAAGTCAAAAACCAGTATGGCAAAATTCTGAATGTAAAAGCATTACTACGTGCTGGCGCTCAGCATAGTGATCCGTCCCAGCGTTTGGAACAGCAAGTCGAATATATTGTCGTGGATGATGAAATTATCCGGCCAACGATTGAACTGTTATTTGCCAGTGAGCAGACCGACTGTATCTATCGTGTTTTAGAACCTAAATAAGGATCCGGGATTCATTATGCTGCTTTGCGACCCTTAAAAAAAGATATAGCTCATCCAATGATGAGCTTGATTTTGATATCTTAGTTCAGCTTCTTTATAAATAGTTTGATGCAGAATAAAAACTGATAAATTTAATTCAAAGAGATTGGATAAATTCCTATCATTTCTCAGTTTCTTAATTTTTTATGTTATATAGCATCAAGCTATCTACATAGATGATCTAAATGAACTTCTTCAAAAATACGCTCTGAGAAAAGCATTATTTCAGAAAACTTTTAATGTGACATTTACATCATAACGGTCAAACTCGTCCAGAATCTGATGAAGTGTTTGCTGTCCGAGTTCATCTGCAGGCCTAATATGTACTTCCTGATTGGTCGCGCTGTCAAAACATTCAATGGTTTGAATTAGCCAATGATGTTCGATTGAACTCTTTTGAATTAATACCCGTCGTGGCTGTAATGCGTCACTGATCTGGCGGGGCAGTACATAAGTAATCGCAAGTTGTATAGTGTCCAATTCTTCAGCTGGACTCAAAAAAGTGATTACCCAATTGCCCACTTTACTGAGCTGCATGGGATTATCAAAGGCATCGAATTCGAGATAATATTGCATGGGAAGAAAGAGGATTAATTTATATTATTTCCTATATGCACCTGTTTAGAGGGGGTGTTCTATCACGCTAAAGTATAAGAACAGCTAGATGCAAGAAGTGATTAAATATTAAATTATTAAAAATCAATAAATTAATATTGATTTGTATCTATTTTTATTCTGAATATCGATTAGTTAAGAGCTTTAAAGACTAAGATAGTCATCTATAAAATACTTTATTTCACTTGCTGAATAAAACAAAACATGATTAGTTAAAAATCCCTCTCAATATTTAGAGAGGGACGAAAAAATTTAATTTACAGCGTAAGGATCGCGGTATTTTCCAATGCTTTGCGTAGATAAGGATCTAAGTCCTCCTGACGAAGGAGCCACTGAACATAGTCAGCAGGAAGTTCGGCAATCGCAGTACCACGGTGCTTACCGAAATTGATGGTACGTGGAATACGCGCATCTTCAGATGCTTCATAGAGTTCTTCAATACTGCTGATTTTCAGGTGATGCACAATATGCATCAGGATATTTGCTGTCAAAATGATATCCATATCGGCGCGATGGGCTTTACGGATCATTTCTCGGGCGCGCTCGCTGCCTTTGGTAATCATATAGATTAATGCAGAGATATTATGTGCTTCAGCCTCTGGCCAAACACGGCGGGCGAGGGCAAGGGTACAAATTGCTTTAATATTCGATGAATCGACGCCACATTTTTCTAAGGCACGAATATCATAATCAATATTATGGCCAATGATATAAGTGGTTTCTTGCGGGAGTTCAAAGCTGCTGTAATGCGGTTGTCCTTCCAAATCGGACTGCAGAATATGATGTACGGCCATTGCGGCAAAGGAAATCGGTTCGTCGCATGAATAAAGCTGATCAAACAAGCGACTTTTATCCAGACTGATTTTATGGTCTATGATCTCTACAGGCGCATAGGCAATTTCAATGGGTTGACCATTCAAGGTATGGGTTTCAGTATCGAGAATGATAGCCTGCATGAAGAAAATATGCCTGAAAAAAAGTGGATATCAAAATCTAACATTATTGTTTCGATCCTGACAATTGAAATGCCGGATTTCAACTTTAATTGCAGACTTTTTGACTGATATAGAATATTTGTAATCTACACTTATAAATAAAAGTTTTCAAAGTTTCTGTAAATATTTCCAAAACTTAAATTTATCGTGTTGGAATGGTCATAAATTAAATCGCTATTTATTAGAAAAATAACAAAATAATCTCTTGTATTTAATGAAATAACTTGGGAAATTATTGTCTAGTTTTATCAACTGATAAAGATAAAACTATAAAAATTATGAGAGATAATAATTAAGACAAGGATAAGATCGATGAAACGTCATGTATTGACTGGTTCTCTACTCGCGCTAAGCGTAGCTTTAACTGCCTGTAATGATAGCGATGATGATCGTTATTATGAATCCAAACCCGCTATTCCCGTGAATAATATCGACAATCCGGTCGTAACCACACCTGTAGCTTATACCAAAACAGATCTGACTGCTGTTGCTGATGAAAGTGTGGTCATGACCTATAAGATGTTGGGTATTAATAATAAGGAAACCCAAGCGACGGCACTGCTTTTCACTCCAAAAGGAACGCCTCCTGCAAAAGGTTGGCCGATAGTGGCATGGGCACATGGTACGACGGGTGTGGCCGATCAGTGTGCACCAAGTCGCAATGAAATAAATTCTTATATCAAAAATATGATTGCCGGATTCCTTCAAGCGGGATATGTGGTCGTTGCGCCTGATTATGAAGGTTTGGGTGAGCCGGGTGGAAAAGAACTTCATCCTTTCCTTAATCTTAAGAGTGAAGCCTATTCCATTACCGATGCTGTCGTCGCAGCAAAAGAATATTTAGGTTCGGAAGCCTCTAATCAATGGATGGCTGTCGGTCATTCTCAAGGTGGTCAAGCGGCTTTAGGCGCTGCCCAATATGCAGCACGTGCTTCTCAAATGACTTATAAAGGTACGGTAGCTTTAGCACCTGCTTCTAATTTCAGTCTGATTCTGGCAGGTGGTGAGGCTCAAGCTGGACAAGAACCAGATCTGAATAAAAAGATTCAAACTCTAGCCTCTTTAGATACTTTTACCGCGCTGATCGTCGCGGGATTGCGTAATCCGAATCCAAATCTGCAATATATTCAGGTCTTTAAAAGACCAACAGACGAGATTGCCAAGAATGCCGAAACAGATTGTTATGATGTATTAGGCAACAAATTCGGTACGGCAATGGGAGCTTATACCCAAACCAATGGGAATCTGGAAGAATATCCGCGTACTCAAGCTAATTTTATGAGTATTCCAGTAGTGAAGAATTTCCTGGATAAAGACTCTCAGCCTTTACAGGTTAAAGTGTCTACACCTGTGATTATTTATCAGGGAGAGGCGGATTCTACTGTTCCAAAGGCTGCAACAGATGTTTTAGTGAGCTTAGCGAATCAGAAACAAACCTCGGTACGATATATTACGGACGGTTCATGGGATCATGGTAGCGTCTATGCACTGAATATCGCTAATATTATTTCAGATGTAAAATCTCTAATGCCAATTCAATAACTTATTTTTATCTCTATAGCTCATGTTTTTTTAAGCATGAGCTATTTTTATTGCAAACTGAATAAAGTTCATGATCGAAATTGGCAAAGTTCATGTTACAATACGCGCCAATCTTAGCACGGCTTAAAAGCCCTAATTTAATAGGACCTCGCTAATGTTTGCCAATATCTCTATTGCTGAATTTGATCCAGAAATCGCTCAAGCAATCTCTAACGAAGATGCTCGCCAAGAAGCGCACATCGAGTTGATCGCTTCTGAAAACTATTGCTCACCAGCAGTAATGGAAGCTCAAGGATCAAAACTCACTAACAAATATGCAGAAGGCTACCCAGGCAAACGCTACTATGGCGGTTGTGAATATGTAGATGTCATTGAACAATTGGCAATTGACCGTGCTAAAGAATTATTTGGTGCTGATTATGCTAACGTTCAGCCACATGCTGGTTCTCAAGCAAACTCTGCAGTTTATTTAGCGCTGCTTAACCCAGGCGACACAGTATTGGGTATGAGCTTGGCTCACGGTGGTCACTTGACTCACGGTGCGAAAGTAAGCTTCTCAGGTAAAACTTATAATGCAATTCAATACGGTCTGAATCCAGAAACTGGTGAGATCGATTATGAAGAAGTTGAACGTCTAGCTGTAGAACACAAACCACGTATGATCGTAGCTGGTTTCTCTGCATACAGCCAAATCGTAGATTGGCAACGTTTCCGTGACATCGCGGATAAAGTTGGTGCTTACCTGTTTGTAGATATGGCTCACGTTGCTGGTCTGGTTGCTGCTGGCGTTTACCCAAGCCCAGTTCAAATTGCTGACGTAACAACAACGACTACTCACAAAACTCTTCGTGGTCCACGTTCAGGCCTGATCCTTGCAAAAGCGAACGAAGAAATCGAGAAAAAACTTCAATCAGCTGTATTCCCGGGTAACCAAGGTGGTCCTCTGGTTCACGCGGTTGCTGCTAAAGCAATCTGCTTCAAAGAAGCAATGGCACCTGAATACAAAGCATACCAACAACAAGTGGTTAAGAATGCTCAAGCAATGGCTGAAGTTCTAATCGAACGCGGTTACGATGTTGTATCTGGCGGCACTAAAAACCACCTGTTCTTGTTGTCTCTGATCAAACAAGACATCACTGGTAAAGATGCTGACGCTTGGTTGGGTGCTGCACACATCACTGTGAACAAAAACTCTGTACCAAATGATCCACGTTCTCCATTCGTGACTTCAGGTATCCGTATCGGTACACCTGCTGTAACGACTCGTGGTTTCGGTGAATCAGAAGTTCGTGAACTTGCTGGTTGGATCGCTGATATCCTTGATGCTAAAGGCGATGAAGCTGTGATCGCTGCGGTTAAAGAAAAAGTTGCTGCTGTTTGTGCTAAATTCCCTGTTTACGCAAAATAAGCCTAACTTGAGAAAAGCCCCCTCAAGGGGGCTTTTTTATTGGGTGATATTTTTTCTGACTCATCTTCTGCTGCTAGCTTTTACGATGAGTTAAAAGGGAAGATAAGATCAAAGCTTAATCAATCCTATATAGAAAATACTTATCCTTTTATAAAACAAAGTTGAGAAATACAGATCCTATAAATCTGATTTCGAAAAGAGTATTGAGTTTTTCTAAAACTGGTTACATTCTTTGAAAAACAGCTTTATAAGTTGAGTTAAGACACAATTTTTTTAGCAGCTAAAAATAGATTTTTTATATTTGAACTTAATTTAATCTGATTAACCACTTAGAACCTAGATTCATTCGCTTTTTAAAGACTATTCAATCATTCATTAAACAAGGTAGTAAGAATGGCTAAACCAAAAATTATTTTATCTGAACAGGATGTGGAGCGTCTCGAAACCATGCTTGAAAATCAAGACAAGCTCAGTGAGACCATGCTTCAACTGGAAGATGAACTGGCTCGTGCTGAAGTGGTCAAGCCAGAGGACATGCCAAGCAATGTGGTGACCATGCATGCGCGTGCATTGCTGACGATTGCACCATCAACGGAGCCTGTAGAAATCACCTTAGTCTACCCGCATGAGTTTAAAGGTGAAAAAGGGCAAGTGAATGTCGTAGCACCGATTGGAACTGCAATCTTGGGCTTGGCAGAAGGACAGACCATTGAATGGCCACAACCTGATGGTCAGTTGATGAAAGTCACGATTGAAAAAGTGCTGTATCAGCCGGAACGAGAAGGTGACTATCTATAATTTTTTAGTTAATTCGCCAATATAAAAAGGCCCCTATAATCGGGGCTTTTTAATATCCATGTTTTAATGCTTTGTGAGTTTATCCAGATAACCCATAATAAATGCAGAAATCACAAAAGTCAGATGCATAATGATGTACCACATGATTTTGTCATTCTCGACGTTGCGGGCATCCATAAAAATACGCAGTAAATGAATCGAAGAAATAGCTACGATGGAAGCCGCAACTTTGAGTTTAAGCGAATTGGCATCCATAGTGCCGAGCCAGTTCAGGCGGGTTTTATTTTCATCGATTTTGAGTTGTGAAACAAAATTTTCATAACCTGAAAACATCACCATCACAATAAGTCCACCAACCATGGTCATATCAACCAGGGAGAGAATTACCAAGATCAGGTCAGCTTCAGTATATTCAAAGATATGCGGCAGGACATGAATCACTTCCTGAAAGAATTTTAAAGCCAGCAATAATAAAGCGAATGATAAACCAAAATAGACAGGAGCTAAGATCCAGCGTGCGGCATACATCGTATTATGAAAAAAACGTTCCATTTTATTCTCAGGTTACCTACTTTATTGTTGATCTTGATCATAAATAATTCATGCTTAAAATTCGAGAATTATTTATGTTTTATAATGCCTTATAAGTATTCTTAAGTTTAAAAAAAGCTTAATTAAGACCATAAATTAACTTGGCATTTATTGTGCTTATCCTTATTTGGTTGATTATTAGCCTATTTGAGGCTGATGGGAAAGGTTATAGAGCAACAGCAGGCTAGAAGCAAAATGATTCATACAAGAAATGACTGTAGGCCAAACTTAATTCCAACAATATCTTCAACGTATATAAAGAAAATTCTATGGCTTGAAGCATTCCTTTGCAAAATGCTACATGTTATGTTGAATGAAAAGACGTACTATAAAAATCGAATTCATTGAGTTTAAAGGGCCATGTCACAGATAGATGTTTTGATTCCAATCCAAGACATTGCAGTAGAGCAGAGCGAGATTCTAAGTATCAAGCGCAACGAACTTGTGCCTTTACTCCACGATCAATACAAGCTGAATCATTATGCGGACTCACTTATTCAGGCGCAGGCAGTACTATTAAATGGGGTAGATCCCCATCTGACCCAACAACTGAGCCAGACGATTGAACAGCTGATTCACATGCTGGCTCAATCAAAAAAATATTTAAAAAAACGTAAATTTAATGCCTTGCAGAAATGGCTGGGTATTGATCTGGACTATGGCTCAAGTCAGGTTGAATACTATAAAAAACTGGACTATTTACTGGATCAGGCAGATCACCTTAGCCGTAAGTTGCAAATTGAAATCCAGAAATCCCAATCGCGATTCCAGCAGCTGATCGGTTTACGTGAGCAAATGGCCAAGCATATTGTGGCAGCAGAAGAATTTTTATCTGAATATCCGCAGTTTGTCAGGAATCAGCATCCACTGGATAATTTTTCTGAGCGGCTGTCAAAAAAGGTGCATACCTTAAGAACCTTGCAAAGCAGTAATGACATTGCCATTACCCAGATGCAATTGTCCCAGCAACTGTCTTATAGCCTACTGGATCGGTTTAAAGAAGCGCAACAGGTGCTGATTCCGGCCTGGCAATATCATGTCAAACAAAGCCAGACGAAACACTCGACAAGTGATCTGGAAAAACTTGATAATAGCCGGGACAATTTGATTAAAACGTTAAAAAAGTCACTCGAGAAACCCTCGAATACATAACAATATAAGGTGAAACATGACCAAATCTGATGTAGTAAATTTACCTGTCGAAAGCTCAACTGAACTGACTGAACAGAAGTTCCAGCAAATGGATCTCAAAGAGCTGGGCTTGCAGCCTGCCGATTTTCAGGGGGTCTTGGCAGCACGTAAAGAACTGCAGAATATGAGTCATAATAGTGTGGCCGAATATGGCAAAAATATAGCCACCAAAACTTCAAGCTATACCGATGAATTGCTGAATCTGGTACAAAATAAAGATCTGGATGCAACCGGTCAAAAGCTGAATCAGGTGGTGCAGGTGGCACAGCAACTGAATACCAGCAGTATCTTGAACAAGAAAAAAAGTTCAGGATTTCTGGGCAATATCATCAGCAAATTTAAGGGCGTGAAAGATAATTTTGACTCGCATTTCAATACCACTAAAGAACAGATTGATGTACTGGTCAAGGAAATTGAAACTTCACAATCTGGATTAAAAGCCCGCGTTGATACCCTGGATAAAATGTTCGATGGGGTGCAGGAAGAATACAAGCAGCTGGGTATTCATATTGCAGCTGGACGTTTACGTGAACAGGAATTGCAGCAGGAAATTGCTGTGCTTACAGCTTTGCCACAAGATCAGAGCACCACGCAAAAAATCTATGACCTAAATCATCTAGCCAATAATCTGGAAAAACGCATCAGTGATTTACAGGTATTGCAGCAATCTGCGATGCAGACTTTGCCTATGATCCGGATTATTCAGTCCAATAACCTGATGCTGGTGGATAAATTCTATGCCATTAAAAATATCACATTGCCAGCATGGAAAAACCAGATCAGTCTGGCCATTTCACTGAATGAACAGAAGAACAGCGTACAGCTGGCCAATACCATTGATGATGCGACCAATGAGCTTTTACGCCGTAATGCAGATTTATTGCATCAAAACTCGGTCGATACGGCAAAAGCCAACCAGCGTTCTGTTATTGATATTGAAACGCTTGAACATGTGCAAAATACCCTCATTAAAACTGTTAATGATGTGATTCAGATCCAGAAAGAAGGTGTACAGAAACGTACTGAAGCAACGGTACGTTTAAGAGCCTTACAAGATAATCTGAATCATTTGGTGATTGAATCAAGTACCAGTGGATCTAAACCCAACTAAATGCAGTAGGGCCAAGATCTAAAAAAAGGAGTGGAGATTGCCGCCCTTAGATGAATATGCTGTAAATCCTCAGGAAATCAAGCAAGGGGTCGTCGCACTCAAAAAGCGTCAACGTAATTTGATGCTTTTGGGACTGACCACCTCTACGGTCTGTATTGCATCCGTGATAGGTCTATTCTTTCAGCAGGAAATGGTTTATGGCTTTTTTGGCCTGAGTACTCAGCTTCAACAGCTGCATTTACCAGTCAGTGTCGATGCTAATCTGGCCAGTATTGGGGATAGTCCGGATTATTTCTTTGCTCTATTAAGCTGGTTTGGCTGGCTGATTCTGAAAATCTTTGCCTCTTTTATTGGTGCATTTTTTCTGGTTGGATTGCTGAAGAAGTTTCGCTTCTTCTATGTGCGCTTTCAGTCTTTCATATTGAAGTTTGTAGGCTGGCTGATTTCCTTTATCGTGATCTGGTCAGGACTGACTTATTGGCAATATGACCTGAGAAATGACCGTGAAGACGCTTATCAGCAAGTGGTCTATTACGATAGTAATATCAATGATAGTGAAGTGGCTCGTTATCTGGTTGATTCCGATATTGCTTCACCGGTGAAATCTTATTTACTTGCCCAAACTGCACTCTTGCATAAGCCTGTGGATCTATCCGCAGCCAGACCTTATGTCGCACAAGTAGTTGAAGCAGAGCGGCAGGATAACAAGTTTGAACAATACGGATTTAAACCGGAACAGATCTGGACCATGCAGCAACAGGTCTATGGCAAAAGTCTAACGCCTGTGGCACAAAGTGTAGATCGTCAAGCCCAGCAAGCCGAACAAGTCAGCAAGATTACCAATGTCATCATTATTGGCATTGCCATCTTATTTGCCTTGCTTAGCTTAATCATATTTGTACTAGCTAATTCAATTAAGGGGCGTTCGCTACGTATTGAACAGCGAATCTTCTAAACTTAAAAATGCTCCTTTAAAAGGAGCATTTTTATTTTCCAACCTATATTCGGTTTCTTTGGGATAAAAGGCATAAATTCTAGCGATAATAAAAAATAAAATGAGGAGATGGTTTTTGATCTATAAAAACGATCATTAGGATAAAAACAAACTGTTTTACCTATTTTTGTTATTCACTTAATATAGCTTCATCGAATAAATATTTACTCCCTTGGAGACGTTAGCAATGTTAGATCAAAATACTTCAGCTCAATTAAAAACACTACTTGAACGTTTGGAAGGCCCGATTGAATTAGTGGCAACTCTGGATGGCTCTGACAAATCAGCCAAAATCAAAGAACTGGTTGAGGAAATCGCGCAACTTTCTGATTTAGTGACTGCCCGTTTTGGCGGTACCAACAAACGTGCACCAAGCTTTGGTGTGGCAAAAGCCGGTGAACAGCCTCGTGTGTTCTTTGCAGGCTTGCCGATGGGTCATGAGTTTACTTCCCTGATTCTGGCATTGTTACAAACTTCAGGCTATGCACCAAAAGTCTCTGCCGAAGTTCTGGAATCAATTAAAGGTTTGGGGATCAAATCTGACTTTGATGTATTCGTATCACTCAGCTGTCATAACTGTCCGGATGTCGTTCAGGCATTGAACCTGATTGCCATCTATAACCCGGGTACAACAGCAACCATGATCGATGGTGCTTTCTTTCAGGACGAAGTGGAAGAACGCAAAATCATGGCCGTACCAATGGTCTTCCAGGACAATGAACATATCGGTCAGGGTCGTATGACACTGGAAGAAATCATTGCCAAACTGGATACCAATGCCGCAGCCAAAGACGTGGAAAAACTCAATGCCAAAGACGCATTTGATGTCCTTGTCATCGGTGGTGGACCTGCAGGGAATACTGCAGCGATCTATGCAGCACGTAAAGGCATCAAAACTGGGATCGTGGCTGAACGCATGGGCGGTCAGGTGATGGATACCATGGACATTGAAAACTATACCTCAGTGCAAAAAACCCAAGGTCCGAAATTTGCTGCGGAGATGGAAGCACATGTGCGTGAATACGGTGTTGATATCATGAACCTGCAACGCGTGTCTGACATCAAAGGCGCAGATCGCACAGCCAATGGTCTGGTAGAAGTGACTTTAGAGAATGGTGCCAAACTTGAATCTAAAACCGTGATTCTGTCTACCGGTGCACGCTGGAGAGAGATGAATGTTCCAGGTGAGGCAGAATACAAAACCCGTGGTGTAGCGTACTGCCCACACTGTGATGGTCCACTGTTCAAAGGTAAACGTGTTGCAGTCATCGGTGGTGGTAACTCGGGTGTGGAAGCTGCGATCGACCTTGCAGGGATTGTTGAGCATGTAACGCTGGTTGAATTTGACACCAAACTTCGTGCAGACCAGGTATTGCAGGACAAACTGAATAGCTTGCCAAACACCACTGTGATCAAAAATGCACTTTCTACCGAAGTCATCGGTGATGGTTCACAAGTCACAGCGTTGAAATACAAAGACCGTGCCACTGATGAAGAGCACACAGTAGAACTTGCAGGGATCTTCGTTCAGATCGGTTTGTTGCCAAACACCGACTTCCTGAAAGGAACTGATGTTGAGCTAACTAACCGTGGCGAGATTGTGATTAACGAACGCAACGAAACCAATGTGAAAGGTGTGTTTGCTGCAGGTGACTGTACCACTGTTCCTTACAAACAGATCATCATCGCGACTGGTGAAGGTGCCAAAGCATCATTATCTGCCTTTGATTACATCATCCGTTCTGGTCAGTAAAAAAAGAAGCACCTGGAATCCCCACATCCCAGGTGCTTAATCTCAAACACCTATTATTATTTTCGCTTTATAGGAACTCAGGACGCTAACACCCGGGTTCCTTTTTTTAGTTATTGTTAGATCAGCCAAAAGCGTCCCCAATCGCTTTTAGCTGTTCCTTTCCTCTGGACAGTTTTTGTTTTCAACCCTTATTTTTATCTTTCCCCAAGGTTGTTCTTAGATGAAGTCATAAGACTTCATGCATCATTCAAGCTTTGAACAGATTCAAACCTTTAAATTTTTCCATTAACTGCTCTTGCGTTTCCTGATGTTCTGGATGCGGCACAATGCACTCAATAGGACAGACGGCAATACAGGTTTGATGATCATAGAAACCCACACATTCGGTACAACGATTGACGTCAATTTCATAAAGCTTCTCGCCCTCATAAATTGCTTCATTTGGGCATTCCGGTAAGCACATATCACAGTTGATACATTTATCGGTAATCAAGAGCGCCATTTTTTAACTCGCCTGATAAGCCAATGAAGAGGCTGAAATGTCTACAGATGATGATGGCAGATTACGGATCAGCAGGGCATACTGCATATTGACATCTGCAGGCACTGGAATTTCAACGACATGACCTGAACCTTTGGCATCTTCAATCAGATTGCCTTTACGGTCTTTGATCTCAGTTAAGGTAAAAGTGATGTTGCCTTTAGTGGTCATCAGCTCTAGTGAATCACCAACGACAAAACGGTTTTTCACATCAATCTTGATATAGTCACCATTACGCTCTAACACTTCTCCACAGAACTGCTGATGATCGAAACTCGATGAACCATTTTCATAGTTTTGATATTCACTATGCACATGACGACGCAGGAAACCTTCGGTATAACCACGATTCGCAAGACCTTCCAGTTGCGTCATGAGTGAAGGGTCGAATGGCTTACCAGCAAGCGCATCATCAATGGCTTTACGGTAAATCTGCGCAGTACGCGCACAGTAGAAATAAGATTTGGTCCGACCTTCAATTTTCAGTGAATGTACGCCAATCTTGGTCAATCGTTCCACATGCTGTACCGCACGCAGGTCTTTGGAATTCATGAAATAGGTGCCATGTTCGTCTTCTTCTGCCGCGAACATGTCTTCATCATTACGCTGTAACAGTACAGGTTCATAGAAATGATGTTGGGCTTCTTTATGCACCTGGTCGATGTCTTTCGAACAGCAGCCTGAATCCAGATTTTTAACCGGGATCACATCGCCCGTTTCATCTTCCTTGGCATCCAGTACTTGGTATTCCCAGCGGCAGGCATTGGTGCAGGCGCCCTGGTTGGCATCGCGTTTGTTCATATAGCCAGACAGCATGCAGCGGCCAGAGTAGGCCATGCACAACGCACCATGTACGAACACTTCGATTTCGATATCTGGAACTTGCTGTTTGATTTCTTCGATTTCTTCGATGGACAGTTCACGTGACAAAATTACGCGAGTAAGTCCCATATTCTTCCAGAACTTTACAGTTGCCCAGTTCACAGCATTGGCCTGTACAGACAGGTGAATGTCCATGTGCGGGAAATGCTCACGCACCAGCATGATCAGACCAGGATCGGACATGATCAGCGCATCTGGCTGCATTGCCACGACTGGTTCAAGGTCACGAATAAAATTTTTCAGTTTGGAGTTATGTGGCTGAATATTCACCACGACATAGAATTTTTTGCCAAGCTTATGCGCTTCTTTGATGCCAATCGCCAGATTGTCATGGTCAAATTCATTATTACGAACACGCAAGCTATAACGCGGCTGGCCGGCATAGACTGCATCTGCACCATAAGCAAAGGCATAACGCATGTTTTTTAGGGAGCCAGCAGGTGAGAGAAGTTCGGTAACGTGAGAAATGCTCATGATAAAATCGAAAGACATATAAAAAGTACGTCTTTATTCTAGTCATCTAAAATCAGGATTCAACCTAGTAAATAACTCGGAATTGGCATAATTTAACTCAATTTCAAGTTAAAAGATAAACAGTAAACGGTTTAAAATATCCATAAATATTTCAGCTATTTTCAATAGATTCCAGTGTTTTTAAAATCTGGCAATGATTAATCGTGGTTGGGGTATTACAGCTTTCGCGAAGCGCCATTAACTGCTGTTTAAATAATTGTAATTCTTTAATTTTATTTGAAATATCTATAAGGTGCTGATCAATCATCTGGTTAACTTCACAGCAATCCTGTTCAGGATTCTGTTCCAGCTGAATCAGGTATTCAATTTCTTTTAAAGACATGCCTAAAGCACGACAGCGTTTGATAAAAATCAAGCGTTTTAAGGCCTCGTCGCCATAATAACGATACTGGTTACTTGCTCGAAAATTCGGCTGAATCAAACCTCTTTTCTCATAAAATCGAATGGTATCAGTGCTTAAATCAGTTTTCTTGGCTATATCAGAAATCAAATAATGTGACATAAATACCTCAGGCTTGACCTTGGAGTGACTCCATAGTTTCTAATGACTTTATCGCATTCAGGATAAAAAATCATCGGAGAATAATATGGCCTGTAGTTGTAGTCATGAACCCGCGCCGCCCAAATCTAATAGCAAATTTAGAACAGCTTTATGGATTGCATTATTGATTAACCTGACCTTATTTGGTGTGGAGCTGATCGGCGGTGCTTATGCACATTCATCAGCGTTATGGGCAGATGCGCTAGATTTCTTTGGAGATGCTGTGAATTATGGTATTTCTCTGGCGGTGATTGGTGCAAGTCTGTATTGGCGTGCAACAGTTGCTCTGATTAAAGGATTGACCATGGCAGTATTTGGTCTGGTCGTCATTGGCAAAGTAATTTATGCCTTTATGCAAGGTATTCCACCTGAAGCCATTACGATGGGGATCATCGGGGTATTGGCCTTAATCGCAAACGTTGTCACAGCCATAATTTTATATGCTTTCCGGGATGGCGATGCCAATATGAAATCAGTCTGGTTGTGCAGCCGTAATGATGCAATCGGCAATGTGGCCGTCATTTTTGCAGCAGTGGGAGTCTTTGGCACTGGCAGTCTATGGCCAGATGTTATTGTTGCATTCATTATGGCAAGTCTAGGCTTAAGCGCTGGATATCATGTGGTGAAACAGGCTCTAGCTGAACGAGTATTGAAGCATGAGTCAGCCTGATCCTTAATATTAAATTTAATTATGAAAAAGCTGCTGATCAGGCAGCTTTTTATTAGCCTTAAGTCTAAAAAATAGATGAAAAATAAAGCTTTACAAATGCGATAAATTTAGGAAGAATCATGCGCGAAATTTAGAAAAGATTCATATAACTAAACAATTTAAATTTTTTAGTGTTTTTGAGGGGGAGCAATGAGCTTCATAAAACTACTTTCACTTTCAACTATTATACTGATGACTGGGTGTAGTTCTATGGTCGTCACTTATGATGCATCGGGTCAGGTGATTGGATCATGTAAAGCTACACGTGGTCTGCTTTCAACTGCTAGTGCTCATTGTAATGGATCAGGCAATGCAATTGGCGTGAACTACAATACGGTGGATGCCAAGACAGGTTTATTGCCAGTACCACCAAGTCAAAATCAGATTCATTTAGCACCATAAATCTTAGAGGGGAATATCATGAAATTATCAACACTTATTGCATTAGCAGCGACTATTGTACTAACTGGTTGTGCATCAACAGTGACTACATTTGACTCACATGGCCGTATGATCGGTTCATGCAAAGCAGAAAGCGGTTTTATTATCGGTGGTGGTGCAGGCTGTTCAGGTTCTGCAAATCAGGAAGGTCGCGATCGTTAATTTTTAATGACGATTGCAATAAAAAACCGAAGCCTAAGCTTCGGTTTTTTCTTTATTCATCAAAAAATTATTTTTGATCAGGTAAAGCAAAGGCAATAATATAGTCGCCAACATCTTTAGAATGGCTTGCACCACCTGCAGAAATCACAACATATTGTTTGCCAGTTTTTGGAGATTTATAAATCAGCGGTGCAGCAACAGCAGCAACAGGAAGCTCAGCTTTCCACACTTCTTTACCAGTTTTTGAATCCAGCGCACGTAGGTAATAATCCTGAGTACCTGCGAAGAACACCAGACCAGAAGCGGTTGAAGTAGGACCACCTAATGTCGGCATACCTAAAGGAATTGGCATATGGGTTTTCACACCTAATGGACCCAATTCTTTGGCTGTACCCATTGGTACTTCCCAAACGACTTTTTTAGATTTTAAGTCGATGGCAGTCATGGTACCAAATGGTGGTTTATTACAAGGTACACCCAATTTAGATTGCATGATGTCGATTTTTACACCCGCATAAGGACCTGCCAATTGAGGACGTACTGTACCCATAAAGCCAGGGACTTCGTCAGTTGAGATATGGTATTTGTGCATATCTTCTTTACGAACCAATGACATACGAAGTGGCATACGCATATCGTTGACGTACATCATGCCAGTCGATTCATCAATGGAGATACCACCCCAGTTGAAACCACCAAGCAGACTAGGCCATTCGATATATGGTTTTTCACCAGGTGCAGTGTATAGACCGTTATAGACAGAATCTTTAAAGTCAATACGACATGCCAATTGGTCAAAGGTTGAAATCCCCCACATATCTTGTTCAGTGAGCGTTTCATTACCAATTTGTGGCATACCCACAGAGAATGGTTGAGTTGGAGAAAGTTTTTCACCTTCAGCACCATTAGTGTCGACAGGACGTTCTTCAACTTTGGTAATAGGTTTACCAGTACGACGATCAAGGACAAAGATTTGACCCATTTTGGTGGTTTGGATTAACGCAGGTACTTTTTTACCATGATCATCGGTCATGTCATAAAGTACAGGTTGTGACGGTAAGTCATAATCCCAAACATCATGGTGAACTGTTTGATACGTCCAGACAGTTTTACCTGTTGATGCATTGACAGCCACAACGGCAGAACCAAATTTTTCTTTGGCTGCGTTACGGTCACCGCCCCAATAGTCAGGAGGACCATTACCTGTAGGTAAGTAAACCAAATTCAGGTCTTTGTCATAGGTTGGGATAGTCCACATGTTCGGTGTTTCTAAAGTAAAGCCTTTGCCATCTTTAGGTTCACCCACAAGTTCAGGATTACCAACATCCCACGCCCAAGCCAATTTACCAGTACGAACGTCATAAGCACGTACAACACCAGAAGGTTCGCCATGCACAATATCACGTACCCAACCGCCTAATACAGCAACATGGCCGGCAATGAGTGGGGTCGATGTTGGGTGGTAACGTTTACTTTGCTCAGTTGGGCCCATGTCATGTAGAACATCGACTTGACCATTAACACCGAACTCAGGACATAAAGCACCTGTTTTGGCGTTCAAAGCAATTAAACGGCCATCAACAGTAGAAGTCAGGATACGTTGTAGACAAGCTTTAATACCCGGTGCTTGTAAGTCTGCTGCAGTTAAAGATTTGTCTTTAGTTGCATCATAGTAACCAACACCACGGCAAGTGATATGCTCTGCAGTTTTTGCATGTGGATCATATTTCCAAAGTGCTTTACCACTGTCACCATCAATTGCTGAAATGATGTTAGTCGGTGTACATGAATATAAAGTACTACCAATTTGAATTGGTGTATTTTCATCGACACCGGCAGAAGTATCACGACCAGTGTGATAAGTCCAAGCCACTTTTAGATCTTTGACATTTTCAGGGGTAATGTCAGTGTAC
The DNA here is from genome assembly GCF_011174875.1 of Acinetobacter sp. GFQ9D191M. Taxonomy (NCBI): domain Bacteria; kingdom Pseudomonadati; phylum Pseudomonadota; class Gammaproteobacteria; order Moraxellales; family Moraxellaceae; genus Acinetobacter; species Acinetobacter sp. GFQ9D191M. Next base: position 108,182 of record NZ_JAALGV010000016.1, on the reverse strand, counting down.
GGTGCAAAGCGGGTACCGTTACCATTACGACCGAAATATTCCCAGTTGTCTGGGTTTTCTGCATTCGGTTTAGCCAGTGCAGGGTCTTGTACGATATCAACAGGATTGAGGATTTTGCCGTGTGGGAAGAACGCAGCAATCAGGGCTGCGACACAGGCAAAGAAACCGGCAAAGCCAACAAGATTGGCAGCTTTGATTTTTGCAGCATTGAGTGCTGGCAGGCTTTTGCTTGCCCACATGCTGAGGACAAACAGAATAGTTGGAACCACCAGACGTGGGATATATTGCCAGAAGCTCAAACCTTGAACTTCAGCAATAGACCAGAGGAGGGTTGCAATAAAAGTAACAATAGAAAGCCAGAAACCAAAGGCTTTTTTCATCGCATATAAAATGGCGATTGCAACATAGGCAATCCCTGCAATGAGATAATAGCTTGTACCACCGAGGCTGAGTAATTTAGCGCCTTGAATGATCAAGTACAGCGCAACAAGTAAAGTCAGTACGACAACAAAATATCGATAGACTTTAGACCCTGTACGCTCGAGAGAGGAGGGTTGTTCAGTGCTCATACCTTGCCTATAAAAAAACGGCTTGGTTACATAAACGGTGAAACAGGAGAATGGGATCTAAATAGATCGAATTAAAAGTTTACAGAGTTTATGTAACTAAGTCTTTAGCGAGGATAAATCCTCATGAGAAATCAATTACAGTTACATATTCTAACATTTAAGAAGGAATTTAGATTATTTTTCAACGAATGCACGTTCAATCACGTAATCGCCCAGAACGCCCATACGTGGAGATTCTTTCAGACCGTGTTGGTCCAGCAGTGCAGCAACATCGTCCAGGAATGCAGGAGAACCACATAGCATTGCACGGTCAGTTTCAGGATTGAAACGGGGTAGTCCGATTTTCTCGAATAATTGACCAGATTCAATCGCAGTGGTTACACGACCTTGCGTATGGAACTCTTCACGAGTAACAGTTGGGTAATACACTAATTTTTCTTTAGCACCCAATTCACCAAAGAATTCGTGGTTTGGAATTTCGTTAAGAATCAAATCTTGATAAGCCAGTTCTGAGATAAAACGTGTACCGTGAACCACGATGATTTTTTCAAAACGTTCATAAGTTTCTGGATCACGAATCACAGAAAGGAATGGTGCAAGACCAGTACCAGAAGAAAGCAGGTACAAGTTTTTACCTGGGTTTAAGTCATCAAGAACCAGTGTACCTGTAGGTTTTTTAGAAACCAGGATTTCGTCACCCACTTTTACTTTTTGCAGGATAGAAGTAAGAGGGCCATCTGGCACTTTAATAGAGAAAAACTCTAGCTCTTCTTCATAGTTTGCACTTGCAATTGAATATGCACGCATTAAAGGCTTGCCATTGACTTCAAGACCGATCATCACAAACTGACCGTTTTTAAAACGTAATGCAGTGTCACGAGTCGTTTTAAAAGAGAATAAAGTGTCATTCCAATGGTGGACGTGAGTAATCTTTTCGACGTTAAAAGCAGCCATTAAAGGTCTCAATAAGTTATCAAATTAGAACAGGTTGCTATTCTAATCTAAATTCATTCTCTATAAACTGAATATATTTAATTGAGCTTATCAAAAAAAGTGATTATGACCGAACTCACTCTGCCGATTATTGGCTATATGCATTCTCCCTATAAAGAAAAGTTTGGCATCCCGCGTCAGCCTAATTTGGTACAGGTTGAAAGCTATATTGAAATGACCGGTCCATATAATGATTTACTCGCATTTGAAGGCATCGAAGAGTTTAGTCATCTCTGGTTAGTCTGGCAGTTTCATGACAATAAAAATCAGCAGAGCCAGCAATTTCGTCCGCAGGTTCGTCCACCACGTTTAGGTGGAAATAAAAAAATAGGTGTCTTTGCCACCCGTAGCATGTACCGGCCATCACCAATCGGGCTTTCTGTAGTCAAGCTCAAAGAAGTCAAAAAAGTCGGTAAAAATGTCCGGGTTTATGTCGCAGGAAGCGACCTGTTAGATGGAACGCCGATTGTCGATATCAAGCCCTATATTCAGTATTCAGATGCCGTGATTGAGGCACAAAGTGGTTATGCTCAGGACGAACCATCACGTAAGTCCGTGATGTGGAGTAAGGACGCTGAACAGCAAAAAAATTTATTATTAGAAAAAAGAAAAATATCTGTTCAAACGCTGCAAGAACTTGAGGCTGTCTTGTCTCTCGATCCTAGGCCGGCATATCAGGATGATGAGAACAGGGTTTATGGAATGAAGTTTGCGGATTTGGATGTGAAATTTAAGGTTAATACAAATAGTACTTACATCTTAGAAATAATATAAAAGTTTCTACTTTGTATATCTAAGAGCTAATTATTTAAATTACGCTATATAAAGCCTAAGATGTAAAGCTAAAATTTTTAAATATTAAGTAAATAATTTAAAAAGAAAAACCTATAAATTTATAGGTTTTCCTCTCTAATAACTCTTATTTGTAAAGTCCAACTTTTTCAGCAATTACTTTAGATGCAGTTGAATTAAATAAAGAGCATGAAGATTTTTGTAGGTCTATTAATTCTTTTAACAAGATCTTTTGCTCGCCTGATGCAGCGTTGTAAAGTCTGTTTAGCTCAGATATTTCTGACTCAAAATTGAATGACGTTCCTGATTTATAAAAATCTACTTCATAAATATTACTTTTATATTCAGCAAAACCGTTTTCAATGTTTTCTTCATTATATAAGTAAGCTACTGAATCTTTAAATATTCTTTTTGTATAGCCTTTTGGATCTAAAAGAAGTTCTTGCCAATAGCCTTTTAGGTCCTGCTGGATATCAGGTTCTAGTGAATAGTTATATAGTTCAATATAATCTTCAGAATGTTCAGCTTTCTGTATTTGTATACAGGTTGAGCCCTCTGGGAAAGTAGAATTTTTTAGATCAGTATAAAATTTAAGTCCTTTATCGCCCATTGGATAGCTTTCAAGTAAATTATATTTTAATGCAAGAAAATTATTAGGGCTTAAGGCTGCTGCCACATTTTTACCGCTAATATCAAGTGTCTTAAAAGTTAATGTTTCACTCAAACCTTTAGAGTTAATAGATGAATATGGAAGTCTTTTCCAAGTGGTTGTATTGGAGGTAATTGTACCTTCTAATTTGCCATATGATGGGTGGTTAGTGCCTTTATCATATAATCCATTAGCAGTTAAATAAAAAGTTTCACTATTATTCCAGCCTGTTGTTTCGTCTACTTTTATATAGATATTCCCTTGATCAAAGGTTAGCTGTTCAATTTCATAATTTAGATCCGAGTCGGAATATTCATCAATATAGAATGATGACCATTGTTGGAAGTCAGGTTTTGTAAGGGTAGTATTTCCAGTTCCAGTTCCAGTTCCAGTTCCAGTTCCAGTATTACCGCCATTTGAATCAGAAGATGAACCCCCACCACACGCACTTAGCATTAATGTACTGAAAATAGCGAGCGATAAATTTTTTAATTTCATAATAGTCCTTATTAAAATAATTAATTTAAATATTGCTTCTCTTAATTGAAGCAAACTGATTATAGCGAGAAAATATTAGAATTAAACTTGTAAAATATATAAAAATTGATTATTTAAATATACTTAATAGTCAAAAATACATCCACCAAAAAATACCCATCAACACAGCCATATGTAAAATCTGTATGGGTGCAAAATACAACGCGAATTTAAAACCACCTGTTAAGGCTGCATTGACCGATTTAGCCAAAGCATGTGCGCCTAAACCTAAGAGTAAGGCATAGATCAAACGGGTATTGGAGGGATCTCCTTGAATGACCACACTGGCCATTGCGGCATGAATTTCAAATAAGGATGCAAATAAAGTACCAGCAAGAAGACCAGCATTGCCCAGTAATATTTCCAGACCGTAAACTCCAGCCTGAATCAGGGTTAATGCGGCAGCGATAATCACAGCTTCTTTGAGACTAAACATCTTACTGTCAGAAGATTCCGGAGACTCCTGATTTTTAGCAGGTTCAGCTTTATGTAATAATATAAATGCACATGCAGCCAGAATAAGCATAGCGACTAATGAAGGGAGGAGCAGAATTTTTAGCCAATCCCAGGAAACGCCTCCCACTACAATAAACAATAGAACTAATGTCGAAATGCAGGACATCAGGGCAGCGCCAGCATTGGATTTTGCATCCATTTCACCTTTGCGCACCTGTATCCCCAGTTGAGCAATAGTAGCGGTACTAGAAACAAAACCTGAAGCAATTGAAGACAGCATCAAAGCATTTTTAGTTGAAAAGAAACGTTTAGCGATATGTGCCAAAGCTTGAACTACCAGTATGAGAGTTACTAATTTTAAAATCAGATAAGGGTTCAGCACTTCACCCCATAAAGGCCGGTCAGGGGTTAGCGGTAAACCAATCAGAATCAAGGCTAATAATAGTAATCCATCCCTAAATTCAGCCTCAGTAATCCACTGTCCGGCAATATTATGCATAGAGTGTTTGGCCATTAAAATTATCGTGATCAGAACTGCTAGTCCTGCAGCCAGAGGAATATTCCATAAACAAATCGCCCCAATAAAATAGGTCATGATAAAGGCCAATTCGGTGGTAATCCCCGGATCTTCTATCTGGTTTCTAATAGAAAAAATGACAATACCGCCAATAATGAGTGCACCGGCCAGACCCATTGCCATTCCGAATAAAAAGCACAATGCGCCTAATAAAGCACAGATCGCAAAAGAGCGTAGCCCGGCAAAACTGGCCTGTTCTTCACGCTGTTTATGCCGTTCACGTTCCAGACCAATCAATAAGCCACATCCTAAAGCGGCGGTCAGGAGGGTAAGCAGCTCATGAAAGGAACTACTTTCATTTAAGGGAACTACGTTTAAATCCATACCCGGTCTCAGCGATTGAATAAGATATCCTGATTGAAATATAGGCGAAAAATTGACACATCGACAAGCAGAAAAAGGTTATGACCTAAAACCCATGTGATGTGTTTATCATTTATGAGAAACAATATTGCTTTTAAGTTTGGAAGTCGCGATGGAATGCGAAAAACAGGAAAAACTTGTTATAGTGGAGGCAGTTTTGGGGACCATCGATCATGAAATTTGATTTTGAAATTGATACAGGCTGGTGTTTGGATCAGCTTTTAAAAGACGGAAAAATAACTGAACGTGACCGGATGCGAGTTCAGACCACACATCGTCAACGTGAACAAATAAAATGGCATCCCTTGCAATGGATCGCGCACTTTAGTCTGGTTGATCAGTCCCATCCTCAAAGTACTTTGACACTCAACCGCTTATGCCAGTGGCTGGCAGAAAAAACCGGTTTAATGTTCTATATTATCGATCCGCTCAAAGCTGATGTGCAGGCCTTGACCAATGTTATGTCACAGGAATATGCATTGCGTAACCGTATTCTGGCAGTAGAAATTCAACCAGATAAAGTTCTGATTGCTACAGATCAGCCTTATAAAACTGAATGGGTCTCAAACCTCGAACAGAATATTGCACCAAAAAAAATTGAACGGGTATTGCTCAATCCGGAACAGCTCCAGCGTTATATTGTTGAGTATTATCAGGTCAGTCGTGCAGTCAGTGGCTCGCAAAAATCATCTGCTTATGACAGGGAAAATAAAGGCGTAGAAGCCTTACTGCAACTAGGTGATTCACAGAATCCGGATGCCAATGACCAGCATATCGTGAAACTGGTAGACTGGGTGCTGCAATTTGCCTTTGAGCAGGGTGCCAGTGATATTCATATGGAACCGCGCAAAGACACCGGCAAGATCCGTTTCCGGATTGATGGAGTATTGCATACCATCTATAACATGCCAGCCAATACCTTGACCGCAGTTATTTCCCGAATCAAGATTCTGGGCCGGATGAATGTGGCAGAAAAACGTAAACCACAGGATGGTCGTTTAAAAACTCGGACTCCAAAAGGGCAGGAAACAGAACTGCGTTTATCGACCTTACCCACCGCATTTGGTGAAAAGCTGGTAATGCGTATATTTGACCCAGAAGTTCTGGTCAGAAGTTTTCAGCAGCTCGGTTTCGAAGGGCATCTGCTCAATGACTGGAATAATCTGACCAGCCATAGTCACGGTATTATTCTGGTCACCGGACCGACCGGTTCTGGTAAAACCACCACACTGTATTCCACTTTAAAGCAGCTTGCGACTGAGCAGGTGAATGTCTGCACGATTGAAGATCCGATCGAGATGCTGGAACCAAGCTTTAACCAGATGCAGGTCAATAACGGAATTGAACTGGGCTTTGCAGATGGTGTACGTGCACTGATGCGTCAGGATCCTGACATTATTATGGTCGGCGAGATTCGTGACCAAGATACGGCCAATATGGCGATTCAGGCAGCATTAACCGGTCACTTGGTACTTTCTACCCTGCATACTAATGATGCGCCGTCGAGTCTGACCCGCTTGCATGATCTGGGCGTACAACCATTTTTAACAGCAGCGACTATCCTGGGGGTTCTGGCTCAACGTCTGGTGCGTAAGCTATGCCCACAATGTAAGCAGGAGAGTTTCCTGGATGAGCAGGAATGGCAACATCTGGCAGTGGACTATCCTTTACCACGCCCAGAATTTGTTTTTAAAGCAGTCGGTTGTGAAGAGTGTCGCCATACCGGTTATAAAGGCCGAATCGGGATTTATGAATTTATGCCGCTCAGCCTGACCACCAAGCAATTGATCGGAGCGGATGCTAACCTGAATCAGTTACGTCAGCAGGCAAAAAAAGAAGGGGTGGAACCTTTACGGATTGCCGGTGCTCGCAAGATTCTTGAAGGGGTCACCACGCTTGAAGAAGTCTTAAGAGTTGTGCCATTAAATTAAATTCTGAAGATGAAGTAATCTTAAGATTCAATTCATCTTTGGCTGTTTTAATAGCATTATCGAAACAGGGCAAGGCTTTAAAAAGAGGTAACTGCAATGAAAATGATGATGAATACTATTTTAGCAGCTGCATTAATGGGTTCAATTGGGACTGTCGCAGTTGCGAGTAGTGAAACTGCGGTGAATCAGGCTGCATTTGCTAAAACGACTACAGTTAAGCAAGCGTTGACCATGAAAGATGACAGCAAGGTTCAGCTGAAAGGATATGTAGTAAAAGCTGTCGGTGATGAAAAATACCAGTTCCGTGACAATACTGGCACCATCACTGTCGAAATTGATGATGAACTTTGGCAAGGTAAACCAGTATCAGCTAAAACACCTGTGGTAATCATTGGTGAAGTAGACATTGACTATAAACCTGCGAAACGTGTTGAAATTGATGTCGACCAAGTTCAGTTCTAATTCCAGCATGATTTCCTGAACTGAATCTGAAGACAGCAACAAAAAACCACATGCAAGTTACCAAAAAGCATGTGGTTTTTTTGAGTCTAAAACTTTTTCAAGGCAAGATAGAAAGATAAAATAAGCGGAGCATAGCATGCGTATTCTTTTGGCAGAGGATGATGAATCTCAGGCGGAAAGTATTCAAACCTGGCTGGAAATGGACGGTTATGTAATTGATCGGGTCGATCGAGGGGATCATGCCATTCTGGCAATTGAACAGCATCAGTATGACTGTATTTTGCTGGACCGTGGCCTGCCGAATGCAACCGGAGACGACATTCTTAAAAGCTTGCGCAATAAACAGAAAGATACACCTGTTATCTTTATCACCGCCAAGGACAGTATTCATGACCGGGTCGCAGGACTTGATTTGGGGGCCAATGATTATCTGGTAAAACCCTTTAGTCTGGAAGAGCTTTCCGCTCGCGTGCGTGCCCAGCTCAGACAAAAACAGCAAACGCCAAATCATATCCTGGAATGGCAGGATCTTAGTCTGGATACTCAGGCCAAGACCGTAATGAAGGCGGGACAGAGCATTAATCTGACTGCAAAAGAATTCCAGATTTTATATAAGCTGATGCAAAAACCAGAACATATCATTACCCGGGAGCAGCTGGAGGAATCCCTCTATGCCTGGGGAGACGAAATCGAAAGCAATGCGATTGAAGTCTTTATTTATCAGCTACGTAAAAAAATTGGCAGTCAGATGATTAAAACCATTCGTGGCTTGGGCTACCGGATGCATAAACCCGAGGCCTCCATATGAAGGCACCCATTTCCCTGCAAAGTCGGCTGATTCAACATGCCATGTTCAGTTCCATACTGGCAGGATTTCTGGCGTGGCTGCTGTTATTGGGAATTTCCAGTTATCAGGCGATTGATTTGCATGATGACCTGATGGAGGAAATTTCAGAGTTACTTTTAGGAGATGTGAACCAGGCCAAAAATACGCAGGTTGATGAAATCAGTGAGCAGTTTGATATTCAATATGCCTTACTACTGAATCAGCAGGTACTGACCACTTCAATTGATGATGAACTGATTAATGAGATACCACTTGCACAGAAAAATGGATTTCACTTTGATTATGAAAATGGTCATTTTATTCGCATCCTGATTGCTGAAGATCAAGACTTGAAAGTGAAAGTGGTACAACCGCTTTCGGTACGCTTTGATGAGCTTTGGCAAACGACTTTAGGTTTCGCCGGGATTTTATTTATCCTATGGATATTACAGTGGCTGATTTTACGTTTTGCCATTAAGCGGCAATTAAGACCTTTAAATAAAATTTCCCGAGAAATCGGTTCTAAATCTGCACAGGATCTCACTCCGGTTCAAAGTCCTGATCCTGAAATTACCGAACTGCAACCGATTGTCCGTCAGCTGAATGCTATGTTGAGCCGTTTAGAAAAATCATTGGCTGCCGAGCAACGTTTTACTGCCGATGCTTCGCATGAGTTGCGTTCCCCATTGTCTGCCATTCAAATGCGTTTACAGGTGCTTAAACGTAAATATCAGGAAGATGCCCAACTTAGGCAAGCGTTACAGATGATCCAGAATGACGTCAACCGCGGAACGCAGATTCTGGAAAACTTACTGCTATTGGCTCGGCTTGATCCAGAACATGCAGAGCAGCTTCCCAAACAGCAGGTGAATCTTAAAGTATTGGTTCAGGAGGTCTTACAAGCTTTACAACCTTTTGCTCAGGAAAAAGAGATCCACTGGAACTTAAAACTTGAAGATGCAGTGATTGAAGCAAATGCAGAGCTGATTTTTAGCTGTATCCGCAATCTGGTTGATAATGCCATTCGTTATACGCCGATGCAGGGACAGGTCGAAATCAGGACGATAGTTGAAGGTCAGAATCTACAACTTATGATTGAAAATTCGGGAGAGGGAATTCAGGAAGAAGTTGTTCAACGTTTAGGTGAGCGTTTTTACCGCGCCTTGGGCACGCGAACACAAGGTTCAGGTTTGGGATTGTCGATTTGTCAAAAGATTATGCAGTTACATACGGCCAAGATTGATTATGCGCCGTCAGTTTTGGGTGGGCTTAAAGTTTCATTAATAATTTTTCAATCTGAAGAATAAAGATATTAGATATAGCAATTAAAAAAAGCAGTATGCGCTGATTCATACTGCCTGTTCCCACGTTTATTATTTTTGGAGTATTTAAATTACTTAGTCAGGATGAGACGATTGTTACGAGTCAAACGTAGACGGTATTCTTCACCCGCATGCATGATCCGGATTTCTCGTCCTAGCGCAAATAAATTGTTCGAATGCAACATCGGTAGCGCATGCTGAGTATCATTATTGCGGGTAAATAGGCTAAATGGTGCGTTCATTCCGTCGACTCCGTGGTGTGTTTTGGATTGATTTAAATGATAATCATTATCGAATAGATCTGTCAACGAATAATTGCTGCATTTATAAAAAACTCTAATTTGCTTACAATCTGTAAAACTTCAATAGTTCAGAACATTATGTCTAAAGCCACAATTCATGTCGCAATCGCTATTTTATTTCATCACAATCAGGTTCTGGTCGGTTGGCGTGAAGCTAAACAGCATCAGGGCAATAAATATGAGTTTCCAGGCGGAAAAGTAGAACAGGGCGAATTGCCTATAGAGGCATGTCGACGTGAAGTGATTGAAGAAGTCGGAATTGACATCGAACAATGGCAGGCTTTTGATTTTATTTCGCATGAATATGAAGATGTCATCGTCAATCTGCATATTTTCCATGCTTCGGTTCAGCCAGAACAATTAGCTGGAATCAAGCAGCCTTGGCGCTGGTATAGCCGGGATGAACTCAGTGAACTAAATTTTCCTAAAGCCAATCAGGCCATGATTCAAAAGCTGCAATGGCCGAGAAAGATCAAAATTTCTGAAGACTTGAGTCACCTGAATAATCTGGAAACAGACCAGATGCTGTATTGGCGAGTAATGGCCAGCCCTGAACACATTAGCCAGTTACAGCAGATTCCAGTCGATCAGTTATCCAGATTGATCATTAATCAGGAACTTTGGTCACAATTGAATGAATTGCAGCAGCAAACCATTCGTACGCTTCACCTGAAACAGTCTCAATTGATGCAACTGCAAAAAGGGGAGTTAGCTGGTGGCTATCGTTATCTTGCAGCCTGTCACGATCTGGAAGCATTAAAACATGCAGAAAACATAGGCTGTGAAGCAGCTTTACTCAGCCCGGTACTGGCAACAGAAACACATCCTGATACCGCAGCTTTAGGCTGGGAAAAATTTAAACAGATGGCTGAACAGGTACAAATTCCTGTATTTGCCTTAGGCGGTATAAAAGCTGAAGATCTAGACCATGCTCAAAACCAGCATGCTTATGGGATTGCAGGGATCCGTTATGTTTAAGTCAGAAACTTATTATAAATAACCGGGCTCACGCCAGGGCCTTAAAATTTCTTTAAGGCCTGCTGAGCTTGCTGAATAGCTTTGGTGTTTTTTTGCAGTTGAGCTGCTTTCAGGCGCACCTGCCAGAGCTGCTTTTTCATTGCATTGGTCTGCGCATAGCTCAAACCACGTAAGGCGAAAGCATCTGCACGGGCCGGCTGGTTTTTACGGTTTGCGATCAAGCCAAGATACAGATAAGTTTCTGAAGCTTGGGGCGCCAAACGCTGAGCTTGTACTGCAGAAGTTTCAGCTTGATTATATTGCTGCTTGCTATAGGCCTGCTGAGTTTGCTGCATCAATTTTTTAAATGCAGGTAAGTTACGTCCATCATCAAACTTTTGTGCCTGAGGCTTTTGCTCAGGGATCACAATCTTCTGACGTTTAATCTCCGGTCGATCATAGGGCGTAATCACTACACCATCAGGTGTAGAGGATTTTGGTTTCTGCTGAACCGGAGGTTTGGTAGGAGCCGCAGGCTGTTCTGGCTCCGACATGCTTTGGCAGCCCACCAGACCGAGGATGAGCAGACCAGGAATCAATTTTCTTAACATAAACATAGACTCAATTATTGGCTATAACTTCCACTCGCGATAATACGGGTTTGTTTAGCAACTTCGCGTTCTATTTCTGTTTCACTTTCTTGTATATAACGACTGAGATCATCATCTTCCTCATCTTCTGGTGAAGGTTCTGAATCAATCGTATAAGGTTCAGTGGCGTAATGCGAGATGCCACAAGCAGTTGCCTGATTAGGCAAGGCATGACGTGAAATCGGAATATACATGGCACCATCACAGCCTTGGGCAGTCAGTTTACCTGTATAACGGTCCAGCCAGTGCCATTCAATTTCATTAGGCTGAGCCAGATTCACCGGCTTCTGACGCAGCTGTTTCATGACATTGGTCCAGACCGGAAGTGCACCTGAAGAACCGGTTAATCCAGTGACTTTGTTGTCATCCAGACCTAACCAGACCACTGTCATATAGTTGCCAGAATAACCTGCAAACCATGAATCACGGGTATCGTTTGTCGTACCCGATTTACCCGCCAGATTCAGGTTGCGTGGCAAACTGTTATAGGCAGAACGACCAGTACCACTCGACATGACCTGTTGTAAACCATAATTCAGAGCATAGGCTGATGCTGGATCAATCGTCGGCTGAACACTTAAGCTGTAACGTTCAAGCGAGCGGCCATTAGCATCAACTACTGAACGAATCGATTTCACCGGATATTTAAAGCCACCTGTTGCGAAGTTACCGTAAATATTCATCACTTCCATCGGTGACATGTCTACTGCACCTAAATAAATAGATGGATAAGAAGGAATGTCAGAAGTCACACCGAATTTTTGCAGATGGTTAATAAAGGTCGACAGGCCAAATTCCTGTGCCAAACGTACCGCAGACAGGTTATAGGATTGTGACAGGGCAAGAGACATCGGTACTACACCATGTGCGCTACCACTATAGTTTTTCGGTGTCCAGGGTTTGCCATCACTTTGAATGGTGATCTGGCTGTCTTCAATTGGACTGGCCCAGTGATAGCGATTCGATTCTAGTGCTGTCAAATAAATCACCGGTTTGAGTAATGAACCCACCTGACGCTTGGCATCTAAAGCACGGTTAAAACCGGTAAAGTCCTGGGTAGAACCTACCGCTGCAACCAGTTCGCCATTTTCAGGGTGTGCGACCAGAACAGCGCCCTGCAAATCTTTTAGACGGCCTGGATTGGCTTTGCTTAAACGGGCTACACTTTCCTTAAAGCTGTCCTGAATTCGGGTTTGTGCCAATGGATCTAAGGTTGTGAAAATACGCAGACCCTGGTTGGTTAAATCAGTTTCCTGATATTCGGTACGCAACTGACGGCGAACGATATCCAGAAAATCCGGGAAGCGAGCAGGGCCTAAAGTTGGTTTGGAAATGACGTTCAGCGGACGGGCAGTTTCTGTTTCATACTGATCTTGGGTCAGATTACCCATTACCAGCATATTATTTAGAACCACATCACGACGTTTTTTCGCAAGTTCAGGATTACGCCATGGGTTATACAGGCTTGGACCTTGTACCAGACCGACTAAAAAGGCCTGTTGAGAAATATTCAGTTCACGTAACGGCAAGCCAAAATAAAATTGTGAAGCCAGACCATAACCATTTACGGAATAGTTGCCATTTTGGCCCAGATTCACTTCATTTAAATAGGCTTCCAGAATCTCATCTTTGCCATAATGCAATTCAATCAGCATTGCCATAAAGGCTTCATTCACCTTACGTTTTAAGGTGCGTTCTGGTGTTAAGTAGAAATTCTTGACCAGCTGCTGGGTGAGGGTTGAACCACCTTGACGTTTACCACCAGTAATATTACTTACCACTGCACGTGCAATCCCGCGTGGAGATACACCATGGTGATTGTAGAAATTACGGTCTTCAGTGGCAATTAATGCGTCAATTAACGGTTTAGGCACTTTATTGAGCTTAATCAGCACACGGTCTTCATTATGCTGCGGGTAAATACCACCAATCAATAAAGGTTCCAGACGGGCAATCCCGCTAGAAGAGGGTTTGGTCGCACTTACTTCAGCAATCTGATCGCCATCAAAGCTGACTTTCAATACCTGTTCAGGTTCAACGCGATCGCCAAAATCAAAGCCACGGGTATGCACATACATGGTATTGCCAGTGCTGACAAAGCTGCCCGATTTGGTATAGCTGTCTGAACCTTTATAACCCAGTAATTTTAATTCTTGTTGGAAATCCTGCTGGCTGACCGGGGCATTTACATACACTTCCATCGGGCGTGCGAAAACCTTGGCCGGAATATCCCAGCGTTGACCTTCAAATTTTTCACGCACAATATTATCTAATTTAATCAAATAGATACTAAATGCTACAAATGCAGAAATGACTAGAATGGAGAAGATTAAGGCAATGAACCCCATACCTCGTTCAGATTTCATAAATGACGATAAGACCCTGTGAAATTGTGCTAATCATGCGAAGCTTTTCATTATTTTGCAATATTTAATCAATTATTGAGATTAAAATTAAAATTAAACTTCACATTTTCTCCTTAATTTCAATCTATTTCAATTCAATCCTGCACAGCTTTGTCATGTTATAAATTGTCATCCTATTCAAGCTTAATGTTATGATAAGCAGGATTCGAAGCGGAGCGACGACACTGGTGCAAATTTCCCACAAGACATTTCGAAATATCGGGTTGATTGGACGCCCGGATAAATCTTCAGTGGTTGAAACCTTATGCCTGATCCACGATCATCTGCTCAATTTAGGTCTACATCCTGTTTTTGATGCAGATACAGCTGAACTGGTTCCTTATCAGAATACCCAAACAGTTAGCCGCGCCTTGTTGGGCGAAGTGGTTGATCTAGTCATTGTGGTAGGTGGGGATGGTTCACTGTTACATGCAGCGCGGGCATTGGTAAAATACAATACGCCAGTGATCGGGGTGAACCGTGGTCGTTTGGGCTTCCTGACCGATATCAAGCCAACTGAAGTCATCTTTAAACTGGATCAGGTATTAAAAGGTGATTTTCAGGCAGAACGCCGTTTCCTGCTGGAAATGGAAGTTCGCTCCAAAGGTGAAATCATCTATGATGCGATTGCCCTGAATGATGTGGTCTTGCACTCGGGCAAATCTGTACACATGATTGATTTCGAGCTGAATATTGATGGACAATATGTCTATCGTCAGCATAGTGATGGTCTGATTGTATCTACACCGACCGGTTCAACAGCCTATGCACTGTCCGGTGGTGGGCCGATTGTGCATCCAAGTATGGATGCAATTGTGCTGGTGCCGATGCATCCGCATACCTTGTCTTCACGTCCGATTGTGGTCGGAGGGCATAGTGAAATTAAACTGATGATTCGTGAAAATCGCGTACTGCCGATGGTGAGTGCGGATGGACAACACAGTGTGTCTTTGAATGTTGGCGATAGCGTCCATATTCGTAAGCATCCCTTTAAACTGAATCTTCTGCATCCGCCAGGTTATGACTTCTATAATGCATGTCGAACCAAACTGGGCTGGAATCAGGACTTCGACTATCTTAAGCAGGATTAAATATGAATATTGAACAAATGCTTGCCGTACTCAATCCTGAGATTGTAGAACGCTTAAGAACAGCCATTGAAATTGGCAAGTGGCCAAATGGTGTAGCACTGACTCAGGAGCAGCGTCAGACCTGTATGCAGGCTGTCTATGCCTGGGAAATGAAAAACCTGCCAGAAACCGAACGTAGCGGTTATATCGATCGTGGCACTAAAGAAGAAGGCGAACAATGTGATGATGATCATCACAAAAATGAGCCGGAATTTAAACCGATCCGTTTCGTTTAATCGAAACCGAAAAAAAGACCACAGATGTGGTCTTTTTTAATGTCTGTTTTTTGGTTTGATCAAACTGAAAGACGGCTATTCCAGAGTTCTCTGGCTTTTTGCATCGCCGCTTCATAGCTGTCATATTCGCCCATGGTATACAGTGCAATGCCCATAGTTTCAACCACTGCGATTTCCCCATATTCATGTGAGCGTTGACCTTCCCATACTTGCTTAAACACAGCTAGATCCAGCTCTTCTTCAATCGGACTACGGTTGTCAGTCAGTTTTGGTAATTCGTGCTCATAAAGTTCGCCATTCTTAATTCCACAGATTAAAGTTTTGGCATCCGGGTTACGTTCGAACTCACCACCTTCACCTTTAATGACTGCACTATTTTGATAGCCTAACTTGTAAGCGGACTGCTGATGTGAACTACGATAAGCAGGGTGGAAAATGGCTTGTAAAGTCGCTTTGGCATTAAATGGATTAATCAGGCGTGCCAGCGTATGAATCGGAGAGCGTAAGCCCATGACATTACGTAGCCCGATCAACTCAGCCAGAATTGGAGAGATCACCTCCAATGGCAGGTAAGCAAAATGTTTGTCTTTAAGCTGCTGTTCCACCTCAACATCATTTTGGCAGATCGGATAGCCTAAGTAGTTAAGTACCTGTTCGGTATAGACCCGATTCAAGGTATGACCTGAAGCACCATGCATCACGATATTATAGCCATGCTTAGCAAGGGTAAGCGCAGCCAGAATGAACCAAGGATAATGTTTGCGTTTACCTGCATAAGACGACCAGTCCAGATCAACATCAAGCGCCTTAAAATTCAGTTGGTCCCGGGTCGCTTGCACAAAGCCTGCGAGTTCATCAACGGATTCTTCCTTGACGCGTAATAGCATCAGAAAAGCGCCCAGTTGTACGTCCAGTACTTCATTTTTCAGGATCATGCTAAAAGCCTGATAGGCTTCTTCATAGCTTAAAGAACGTGCACCATTTTTTCCCTTGCCAATAATACGAATAAACTGGGCAAAAGGATGTTCGGCATCTTTATAAATATTTCGCTTTGTGGTCATGGGCATAGATCAATCATGTTCATCAAGTATTGGCATATTTTACGCTGATATTGGTATTTCACCTTCTTATTTTGCAGAATTATTAGAGTTTTATAAGACTATAGTCTAAGAGGTATTGTTTAGTATTTAGGCAAATTTAACATTTCGGGTTAAACAAAAGTCTAAAAAGCGGTTAAAATTTCACGCAATTCTTGTGTTTGCTTTATCTCCTGATCAATGCACTGACTTTTCTTAAAGATCGGTGTTCCTGTGATTGTTAAACGTACATACACATTCTAATTTCAGTATCAGATTAATTTCTTGATACATAGGCACTTTTTTGTTTCAGACAATGAAGTATTGGACGCTTGTTTTTTAAAAATAAGTGAAAACTGAATATTGCTTCTGGTTAGAAGTATATCGTGAACTAAGGTTATGGCTAAAAAACCAATTTATAAGTCGCTTTATTTTCAAGTGATTGTAGCCATTATTGCGGGTATCCTCGTCGGACATTTCTCGCCAAGTGGTACACAAATCATTAATGGTGCAGAACAATATGTTCCAGGTCTGGGCGAACAACTGAAGCCGCTGGGTGATGCATTTATCCGTTTAATTAAAATGATCATCGCACCTGTGATTTTCTGTACCGTGGTTAGCGGGATCGCAGGTATGGAGAGCATGAAATCAGTCGGTAAAACTGGTGGTGTCGCGCTACTTTACTTCGAAATCGTGTCAACGATGGCACTGATCATTGGTCTTCTGGTAATTAATATTGCCAAGCCAGGCGTTGGGATGAATGTTGATCCGGCATCGCTGGACACGGCCGGGATTTCTAAATATGTAGAGTCGGGTGCTTCTCAGTCTACCGTTGATTTCTTTATGAATATCATTCCAAATACGGTGGTTGGAGCATTTGCTGAAGGCGAAATCCTGCAAGTCCTTTTATTTGCGATCCTGTTCGGTTTTGCATTACACAAACTGGGTGCACAAGGTAAGCCAGTTCTCAAACTGGTAGATCAGATTTCACATGTGTTCTTTAACATCGTGAACATGATCATGAAACTTGCGCCTATTGGCGCATTTGGTGCGATGGCTTTCACGATCGGTAAATATGGGATCGGTTCTCTGGCGCAATTGGCCCAGTTGATCATCTGCTTCTATATCACCTGTTTGCTGTTTATCTTTATTGTGCTGGGTTCAATTGCGCGCTTTACTGGCTTTAGCATTATCAAGATGATTCGCCTGATTCGTGAAGAGCTGTTGATTGTACTCGGTACTTCATCATCTGAATCTGTATTGCCACGTATGTTGAAAAAACTTGAGCTTGCAGGTGCTGAAAAGTCAGTGGTAGGTCTGGTCATTCCAACCGGTTATTCATTTAACCTGGATGGTACTTCAATTTACCTGACAATGGCAGCAATCTTCATTGCACAGGCGACCAATACGCAACTTGATTTGTCTCACCAGATTACCTTGCTTCTCGTATTGCTCATTTCTTCTAAAGGTGCAGCGGGTGTAACTGGTTCAGGCTTTATCGTGATGGCAGCAACCTTAGCGGCTGTAGGTAATATTCCGGTTGCAGGTCTGGCCTTGATTCTCGGTATTGATCGCTTCATGTCTGAAGCCCGTGCCTTGACCAATCTGGTCGGTAACTCTTTGGCAACTCTGGTTGTAGCAAAATGGGTCGGTCAGTTAGATATGGACAAGCTGAACTATGCATTAGCAAATCCGGCTGAAATTGATGAAAAAATGGCGCAAGAAGGCAACAATGCTCATTAAGTTTGAGTTTGTCTTATAGGTCATAAAAAAGGAAGCTTCGGCTTCCTTTTTTATTTTTATCTGACTGTGAAGTTAGCAAAAAAATAAGTCAGGTACATGACAGCCTTTCTAAAAATAGTTAGCCTGTGCACAGGAAATAAAACGATAAACACGATAAGGATAAAAGAATGCTGGCTTACGATGCTGACCTGGAACTTTTCCGCGACAATTTCAAACGCTTTATGAATGAACATGTAGCGCCTTACTATGAAGAGTGGGAGCGTGAAGGCATGATGCCGCGTTCAGTCTGGAATGCCATGGGCGAAAATGGCTTTTTGTGTGTCGATGTCCCGGAAGAATATGGTGGCTACGGTGTTCCGACCCACTATTCCCTGATGTTAATCGAAGAGTCAGCTCGAGCAGGCTATAGCGCCATCTCAACTGGCCTGTCTTGTCACTCGGATATCGCAGCGCCGTATATCTTGCATATCGGTACAGAAGAGCAGAAAAAATACTGGCTACCGAAAATGGTGTCTGGTGAAGTGGTCGGTGCGATTGGCATGACTGAGCCGGGTGCAGGTTCTGATTTGCAAGCCATGCGAACCAATGCCATCTTGCAGGATGATCATTATCTGTTAAATGGTTCTAAAACTTTTATTTCCAATGGTCAGCATGCTGACCTAGTCGTATTAGCCGTGAAAACCGATCCACAAGCACGCGCCAAAGGTGTGTCTTTGATGCTGGTGGATACGCATCTGGAAGGCTTTAAAAAAGGCAAGAATCTGGACAAGATTGGTCTGCATTCACAGGATACTTCAGAGCTGTTCTTTGATAATGTCAAAGTACCGAAAGATCAGTTGCTGGGTCAGCCAGGTCAGGGCTTCGTCTATCTGATGCAGGAACTCCCACGTGAACGTACCGCTATTGCGGCAACCGCACTGGGGGCGATTCGTGGCTCGATTGATGTAACGACTCAATATGTCAAAGAGCGTCAGGCCTTTGGTCAGGCGATTGGCCAGTTCCAGAATACCCGTTTTGTACTGGCACAGGCCAAGATTGACGAGCTGGCAACAGCAGCTTTCTATAACCAGAATGTTGAGTTGTATATGCAAGGCAAGCTGGATGTTGAAACTGCAGCAGCGCTAAAGAGTTTCTCTACTGATATGCAGATGAAAGTTGCTGACAGTCTACTTCAGCTCTTTGGTGGTTATGGCTATATGACGGAATATCCGATTTCGCGTTTCTTTGTTGATGCTCGCATTCAACGGATCTATGGCGGTACCAATGAAATCATGAAAGAAATTGTTGCACGTGGTCTGCTTGGACGTTAAAAATCAACAGATAAAAAAAGAGTCCGAAATGGACTCTTTTTTTATAGAAAGAATATTCTTGAAATCTAGATATTTTATTATTTTAAGATTTTAGTACATCCAGACATTCATGAATAAAAATTGGCAAATCATTTGGCACTCGAGATGAAATCAGCTGATTATTGTCATTGACCAGTTCAACATCATAATACGTCGCACCCGCATGTTGTACCCGAGGTGCATGCGCACGGATACTGGTAATGATGCGGTTCTTTAAAACATCTGCTTCACTGAGTAATAAAGATGCGTCACAAAGACTGAAGATGGTCTTTTTGGCCTCATTAAAAGCCTGAATGAAATGTAAGACTCGCATATCGTTGGCGAGGGACACTGGCGATTCACCGCCCGGAATGAGTAGGGCATCAAAATCATCAATACTGATATGATCAATTCCCCGATCAATGATTACACTCGACTGGCCATGTAGTCCATGTACGACTTTTCCGGCATGCAATTCAATATTACAGACACTGTGCTCTGCAGCAAGTAAGGCTGCAACAGGTTCAGTATATTCAAGATCTTCAAAATTATTCGTTACAAGTACCGCTATTCTTTTTGGCATTATAGGCACCCCCAATATAGTTTTAAATTAGACTAGCGATTTAAGGTTTAAAAAACGTCTCTGCTTTGTAACCAAATAGTGATTTAGTGTAAAAAATCCAATTAAATCAAAGGAAAATGATCAAAAAAACAGTTTTCTATGTGCATTTTATTGTGAACTGTCACTCAGATTTTAAGTAGTTAAACTAGAGGAATCGAGATGGCTTTATTTTTATTTTCTTATGCTTAAAATCGTTATGTAGATTAAGAAATAGTGATATTTCATCTTGATAAAAATCAGTTAAGATGGGCGGGCAAAGTTTACAATTTGATAATGTAAAAGATGCGAAAATGCTGAAAGAAATGTTACCAGATATGACTAAATCGATGAACGGTTAAAATCAAATCCCTGTTTTTAAGAATTAATCTACTAAAGTTATATTGTGTAACATTTGCAGCGCACTAATTGTTATACTGCACAGATAAGGTTTATGAAGGGCGACATCACGATGATCAACGACGATCAAAACACAACGGCTTCTTTAGATTTGGCTAAAATTCGTGAAGATATCGATTCAGTTGATCAACAAATCCAGCAATTGATTAACCGTCGTGCACGTTTGGCTGAGGCTGTAGCAAAAGCGAAATTCGCATCTGAAGAAAATCCGCTGTTTTACCGTCCGGAACGTGAAGCACAGGTTTTGCGCAATGTTATGGAGCGCAATGAAGGACCATTGTCAGATACGACGATGGCACGTCTGTTCCGCGAGATCATGTCGGCTTGTTTGGCGCTTGAAGCACCGCAAAGTATTGCGTTCTTGGGACCTGTCGGTACCTACACACACTCAGCAGTATTGAAACATTTTGGTCATGATGCTGTGGTTCGTCCATTACCGACTATTGATGAAGTGTTCCGTGAAGTAGAAGCGGGCAGTGCACATTATGGTCTGGTGCCTGTTGAAAACTCCTCTGAAGGGGTAGTGAACCACACTTTAGACTGTTTCAAGACTTCGCATCTGAATGTGATTGGCGAAGTAGAATTACCTATTCATCACCAGTTCCTGATCTCTGAAAATACCCGTAAGGACAGTATTAAACAGATCTATGCACACCAGCAGACTCTGGCTCAATGCCGTCAATGGCTGGATGCCCATTATCCAGGTGTAGAACGTGTGGCACTCAGTTCAAATGCTGAAGCTGCGCGCCGTATTCAGAATGAATGGCATTCTGCTGCGATTGCTTCTGAAATTGCTGCGAATATCTATAATCTTGAGATTATGCACAGCAATATTGAGGACAATCCAGAGAACACAACACGCTTCCTGGTGATTGGTCGCGAGAAAGTGCCACAAAGCGGTAATGATAAAACTTCATTATTGGTGTCTGCGCATGACCGTGCCGGTGCATTGCTGGAAATTTTAGCTCCATTTGCCAAACACAACATTAGTCTAACCAGTATTGAAACTCGACCTGCACTTCCTGAAAAATGGGCTTATGTATTCTTTATCGATCTTGAAGGTCATATTGAGCAGGAAAATGTTAAAGCTGCGATCGAAGAAATTCGTCCGTTTGTGAAAGAAGTCCGCGTGCTTGGTTCATATCCTGCAGCTGTTTTATAAAAGCAGCCTTTCGTGGTTAGTGCGAGGGTGCTAACCACTGTTTCATCTGTAAATCGGAAGTATAAAATGTCGTTTGTCCCAGCCAATGAAGGCATCTCTAAATTAAAGCCATATCAACCAGGTAAACCGATCAGTGAACTTGAGCGTGAGTTGGGCATCACTGATATCGTGAAACTGGCTTCAAATGAAAACCCGCTGGGCTGTTCAGATAAAGTCAAAGAAGCAGTGGCTGCGGAACTGGCGGAAATTGGCCGTTATCCTGATGGTGGTGGCTTTATCCTGAAAGATCAGATCAAGACACAATTCGGTTTTGATCATAACCAGATTACTTTGGGTAATGGTTCAAACGACTTACTTGAAATATTTGCCCGCGCATTTGTTTCTGAAAAAGATTCTGTGGTGTATAGCCAGCACGCGTTTGCGGTATATGCACTGGTAACTCAAGCGATTAATGCCGAAGCAATTGAAGTGCCAGCAAAAGGTTTTTCGCATGACCTTGAAGCGATGGCGGCTGCGGTAAAAGACAACACCAAACTGATCTTTATTGCCAATCCGAACAACCCGACAGGCACCTGGTTCGAAGAAGCTGAATTTGAAGCATTTATGCAGAAAGTGCCTGCGAATGTGATCGTGGTACTGGACGAAGCTTATGTGGAATATTTCCCGGAAAACTTCAATAGCCTGAAATTCCTGAAACAGTATCCAAACCTGATCGTCAGCCGTACGCTGTCTAAGTGCTATGGTCTGGCTGCGCTGCGTGTTGGTTTTGCTTTGGCATCTGTTGAAGTGACTGATTACTTGAACCGTATCCGTCAGCCATTCAACGTCAACCATTTAGCGATGGTGGCTGCGGTTGCTGCACTGAAAGATGAAGCATTTATCGAGAAATCTCGTGAAGTGAACAAGGCGGGTATGGCTCAGCTAGAAGCGGGTTTCAAAGCTTTAGGCCTGAACTATGTACCTTCACGCGCGAATTTCATCTTGGTTGATGTACAGGCTGACCCAGCAGAAACATTTAACAAGTTGTTGAAAGAAGGGGTTATCGTACGTCCAGTGGGTATTCCAAATCACCTGCGTGTATCGATTGGTACTGAAGCTGAAAATGCCAAATTTCTTGCTGCATTAGGTAAAGTACTTGGCTTAGAGGCGAAAGCTTAAGTTATGTCGCAGCCACTGTTTGAAAAAGTTGCCTTTATCGGACTTGGACTGATTGGTTCAAGCCTGGCGCGTGTCATTAAGGCCGAGCATTTAGCCAATGACATCGTGGCATCGACCCGCTCACAAAAAACCTTGGAAGATGCCAAGGCACTTGGTCTGATTTCAGACGGCTATGCAGATCCTGTAGAAGCTGTTCAAGGGGCAGACCTGGTGGTGCTGGCTTTACCTGTTCGTGCAACGCAAAAGGTATTGGAAACCGTCAAGCCATATCTGGCTGAGGGTGCCATTATCACCGATGTGGGTAGTACCAAAGGTAATGTGGTAGAAGCAGCCAAAGCCGTATTTGGTGAAAATCTACCAGAAGGTTTTGTGCCGGGGCATCCAATTGCGGGTGCAGAACATACTGGTGTACATGCGGGTAAGGTGGATCTGTTCGCTAATCACAAGGTGATTTTGACACCGTTGCCAAGCAGCGGACAATGGGCGGTCGAGAAACTGATTCAACTGTGGCAGGCGGCAAAGGCGGAAGTAATTTGTATGGATGTGGAAAAGCACGATGAAGTGCTGGCACATACTAGTCATCTTCCGCACCTGATGGCCTTCAACTTGGTCGAACAACTGGCCAAGCGCGAAGACAATCTGGATATTTTTCGTTATGCTGCCGGTGGCTTCCGCGACTTCTCGCGTATTGCTGCCAGTGATCCACAAATGTGGCATGACATCTTTTTTGCCAATAAAAAGGCGATTCTCAATGCCGTGGACGGCTTTGAAGCTCAACTCGCGATTATCCGCAAGCTGATTGAAGATGAAGATTCACAAGCCTTAATGGGCTTATTAGGGCATGCGCAGGCTGCGCGTCAGCACTTCAATCATATGCTCGCCAAGAAACCTCTCATGGAGAAAAATAAAGTGACACAACAATTTACCATTCAACCAGGTGCCAAGACGTTCCAGGGTAAATTTACCGTGCCAGGTGACAAATCTGTGTCACACCGTTCCATCATGTTTGGTGCCATCGCTGAAGGCACAACGCATGTAACGGGTTTCCTTGAGGGTGAAGATGCGCTTGCGACGCTGCAAGCCTTCCGTGACATGGGCGTAAGTATTGAAGGTCCTAAGAATGGCGAAGTGACCATTCATGGCGTGGGTATGCATGGTCTGAAAGCACCAAAATCTGCGCTTTACATGGGCAACTCGGGTACTTCGATGCGTCTGCTGTCTGGCATACTGTCAGCACAGAAATTTGATTCTGTAATGACTGGCGATGCTTCACTATCTAAACGTCCAATGGAGCGTATTGCTAAACCATTACGTTTGATGGGTGCACAGATTCAAACTACGGGTGAACGTGGTACACCACCAGTATCGATTACCGGTAATCAAAACCTGAAAGGTATTCAATACGACTTGCCAATGGCATCGGCTCAGGTGAAGTCTGGGATTTTGCTAGCGGGTCTTTGGGCTGAGGGCGAAACTTTAGTGACTGAACCTGAACCCACCCGTGACCATACTGAACGTATGTTGCGTGCGTTTGGTTATGACGTAAAAACTGAAGCTAACCGTATTTCCCTGCAAGGTGGCGGCAAACTGGTGGGTACCAATATTCAAGTCCCATCGGATATTTCTTCTGCTGCTTTCTTTATGGTCGGTGCAGCGATTACTGAAAATGCTGACGTGACTTTGGAAGCGGTAGGCATTAACCCAACCCGTACTGGTGTCATCGAAATCCTGAAACAGATGGGAGCCGACATCGCTGTTGAAAATGAACGTATTGCGGGCGGTGAACCGATCGCGGATATTCGTATCCGTGGTACACGTACCTTAAAAGGCATTCATATGCCGGAAGACCAAGTGCCACTAGCAATTGATGAATTCCCGGCATTGTTTATCGCGGCAGCTTGTGCTGAAGGCCAAACGATTCTAACTGGTGCTGCTGAGCTGCGTGTCAAAGAATCGGATCGTATTCAGGTGATGGCTGATGGTTTGAAAACCATGGGTATTGATTGCACACCAACTGATGACGGCATCATCATCGAAGGTAAAGGTAAGACAGGCGACTGGTCACCAATCTTTACTGGCGGTGAAATTGAATCGCATCATGACCACCGTATTGCAATGAGCTTCTCGATTGCAGGTCTGCGTAACTCAGGTGAAATTAAGATTGTTGGGACTGAAACCGTCGCAACCAGCTTCCCAACATTCACTGAATTGACTTCTCAAGCCGGTCTGGCGATTGAAGTGACAGAATAATTCTAAAATTTACATGAAACAGCCAAGCTTTTGCTTGGCTGTTTTGTTTATATTGGCTTATGCTAAAACCATACAACAAAAAAGCCATTTGGATGTAGCAATGCGAAAATTAAAATTTATGGCCAATCCCCAGAGCCAGCAACAATTACAGGGTAGTCAGCAGACTCAGGAATATGTGGCACATCTGCTGACGGAAGAGCTCGGTAAATATGGCTTTAAGACTTTGGCGCAAAGTGGTGCACAAGTGGCCGTAAGTGTCGATGAACATGAGTTGCCATTATCAGTGAGCTGTGAGACACGAGACCAGGAAGGGCACCTGATTTGTGAAATTGCTTCTTATCCGGATGAAGAACAGGACTGGCTGGACCGGATTACAGAACAAAGTTTATTAAATCAGTTGGCACAAGCCGTTGAAGCATCATTGAAAGAACAAGAAAGTTTTAGTGAGTTTGAGTGGAAGAACTAGTTCAACAAATGCAAAGGGTTTTGCCCATACTACAAAGTGAACGTCTTGTTTTAGATTATTTTAAGCCATCTGATGCTGCGGAAGCCTATGCCTCGATTACCCCGAGTCTGACCCGTTTTATGGCATGGGATGCACCGGAATCTGAACAGGTATTTGCAACAGTCTGGCAAAACTGGCTAAACAATATGGCTGATCATAAAGAATATATCTTTGTGATCAGTCATATTGAAAGACATGAATTTATCGGACTATGTGGTTTACATCGACTGCATGATGAAATACCTGAAGTGGGTATCTGGATTCGTGAAAAGGCGCATGGTCATCATTATGGACATGAGGCAGTACGTTGCATTGTGGCCTATGCTTTCAATACATTAGGGATCAAAGCTTTGAGCTATCCGGTAGCCGAAGAAAACTGGGCTAGCCGAAAAATTGCAGAACGTGTAGATGGAAAAATTACCAACCACCTAGATAAACCTAAATATCGGGCTGTAATTTATGAAATTCATGCTAAAGATTTTATTTCTGAATAAAAAAACCTCATCATTCGATGAGGTTTTTTTTGATCAGCTTAATGCGAGGAAACGGCTCATCGCAATCCGAAGCTGTTTTAAATAACCGGTAAAGAAATGATTTGCGCCAGGCAGGATCGTGACCAGATGACGTTGAGGCTTGGCCCATTCAATCATGTCGGATAAAAGCGTGACATCATCCGCTTCACCATGGATAAATAAAATATCACCTTTGATCTGTGGAGTAACATAGTGACGTAGGCCAGCTACGGTTGCAGTCGGTAGACCACACAAAATCACTTTTGAAGGTTGCAGTTCAACGGGCAGGGCAGCATAACACTTGGCCATGACATGTGCGCCAAAACTGAAACCGCCTGCAAAGAAAGGCAGGCCAATATGTTGGCGACGCGCATATTTAATGACTTCAAGTATATCATCCGTTTCACCAAAGCCTTCATCATGCAGACCGGCACTTTGACCAGAACCACGGAAACTTGGACGATAGACAACACAACCACGCTCTAAAAACATTTGTGCCAGTAACACTGGAACCTTATGTTGTGGTGTGCCACCTTGTAATGGATGGGGATGACAAACAATCGCGAATCCTTTCACTTCACCCTGAGGATAATCCACAAAAACCTCAAGTTGGCCAGCAGGGCCTTGGAGGAAGATTGGTTCGGACATAGAAAACCGATAAATTGTAGGAGAATTTTCTATTTTAACGATTATGATAAATAAAAACATGAATTGGAATTAAAATAAGTCTACTGATATAGTTTGATTAATCATTTTTTAACCAGGTTGCTATGCTTGCTTTAATTTCACCAGCCAAGACTTTAGATTACGAAACACCTTTACCTACCGATCAATTTACTCAGGCAAGATTGCTGGAACATTCCCAGGAATTGATAGAAGTTGCCCGCAAGTTATCCGCAACTGAAATTGCCAGCTTAATGAGCGTCAGTGAAAAAATTGCCAATCTGAATGCGGAACGCTTTAGAGACTGGCAGCCAGATTTTGATTTTTCCAATGCTCGTCAGGCAATCTTTGCCTTTAAAGGGGACGTTTATACCGGTCTGGATGCTTACCAGTTAAAGCAGGATCAGATTCATTACGCACAGAACCATCTGCGTATGTTATCCGGCCTATATGGCTTATTGCGTCCGCTGGATCTGATGATGCCTTACCGTCTGGAAATGGGAACCAAGTTGACTAACCCACGTGGTGCTCATCTCTATGAGTTCTGGGGACAAACCATCACTGACCTGATCAATCATGATCTGGCAGCAGCAGAGTCTGAAATTCTGGTCAATATTGCCTCTGATGAATATTACAAGGCAGTGAAAGAAAGCAAAATTCAGGCTGAAATCATCAAGCCGGTATTTTTAGATCAGAAAAATGGCAAATATAAAGTCATCAGCTTCTATGCCAAGAAAGCTCGTGGTTTAATGGCGCGCTTTATCATTGAAAACAAGATCAAACGAACTGAAGACTTAAAAGCCTTTAATACCGATGGGTATTATTTTGATGCTGAAAGTTCATTAAAAGGTGAGTTGGTATTTAGACGTGATGAGCAGCTAGCTGCTTAAGGTAAAAGATTTACCCAAGGCTGAATGAAGAAATTTTCTTAAAAGTCTTGGGTGAATTTAAGTTTAGCAATATTGAATTGAATAAAAATTAAAAAAAAAGGGAAGGAACTTCCAAAATATCATTTATTTAGAAGAATTTTTAACAGGAAATGGATAAATTTTTTAGAAGAAAAGCTAAATAAAATAATGAAAGCTATAGGGAGCTTTAAAAGATATTTTTCACTCGATAAATTTATATAGTAAAGACAAATTTCTAAAAAAATAAAAAATAGAATCAATCAATTAATTTCTTTTAATATTCAAAAAATGACTAAAAAATAAAAAAATATGGCTCAGAAAATTATGATTAATTGAGTAAGAAGTATAAAAAAATGAAGAATATAAAAACTCTAAATAATTGAAAAAAATGCATTTTATCGGGTTATTTGTAAACTATGTCACAATTTTATTGTTATTTTGTTAGCATAATTTCAATGCTGTTACATAACTCAACTACAAAAATGAAAATTTATACAATTCCTATTTTTGTGCTGATGGTGGGTTTACTCGGTTATTGTGTTCACCAACAGGCCGAAACAAGAAAACATGAAGAGCTTCATCAGATTCTGAAAGAAGTACAACATTCAACTAAATTGCTGAATGCAAATCGGCCCCGACCTTAATAGATTTGTACTAAGCTCTTTGATTAGGGAAACAGGTAAAAAGATAAAAATAAAATTATAATAAATAAAAGAAAATTTAATAATAGTAGAACTAGATTATATTAATTTTTAATAAAATATAAATTCTAAGAAGCAATCAGAAATCAATGTGTTATAATTTGCAAAAGATAAAGTTAGATCAAATTTACTTAAATTAAGTATTTGATTCTAATGATGAAAAAAGCTGCATAGGGGTTATGCAGCTTTTTTGTTTAGATTGTTTTTTGAGTTTTTCTAGCGCAGTTTTCTTACTGTTCGCTATTGAAACATTTTGACCCGCTAAATGGCGAAGCTGGCATATTCGTTGCTAACAGATCCTTAAAATTCATGAAGTTTTCTATAAAATTTCCTGGATTCGGCGGCATGCTTAAAGCATAAAGTTTACTCAATAGGGGCTAGGTCATGACGACTCCTAATCCATCTTCAGAAAATATGCTGGAACGTCTGTTCAAACTGAGTGAAAACAAAACCAGTTTCCGTACAGAAGTTCTGGCAGGTGTAACCACGTTCCTGACAATGTGTTACATCATTATTGTTAATCCGATGATTTTATCCGAAACCGGGATGGATCATGGGGCTGTCTTTGTAGCCACCTGTCTTGCAGCCGCAATTGGCTGTCTGGTGATGGGGCTAATTGCCAATTATCCAATCGCACTTGCACCGGGTATGGGCCTGAATGCCTTCTTTACCTACTCAGTCTGTCTGGGAATGGGTGTGCCTTGGCAAACTGCATTAGGTGCAGTATTTGTATCTGGTCTGGTCTTCATTGCCATCAGTATGTTCAAAATACGTGAGGCGATTGTCAATGCCATTCCAATGTCACTCAAACTGGCGATTGGCGGTGGTATTGGCCTGTTCCTGGCCCTGGTTGCACTGAAAAATGCTGGCATCATTGTTGATAATCAAGCGACCTTGGTGGGTCTGGGTGATTTGAAACAGCCAACTGTTATGCTTGCGCTACTTGGCTTCCTGTTAGTGGTGGTAATGCATCACTTCAAAGTCCGTGGTGCGATCATTATCAGTATTTTGGTAATCACTGCGATTTCTACTGCTTTAGGTTATAACCAGTTCCAGGGTGTAGTGGGTCAAATTCCTTCACTCGCACCAACCTTCCTGCAAATGGACTTTCAAGGTCTGTTTACAGCCAGCCTGATCGGTGTGATCTTCGTATTCTTCTTGGTCGATCTGTTTGACTCTACTGGTACGCTAGTAGGTGTTTCACATCGTGCAGGTTTGTTAAAAGATGGTAAATTGCCGCGTCTGAAAAAAGCATTATTTGCCGATTCTTCTGCGATTGTTGCTGGGGCGGCGTTAGGTACTTCTTCAACTACTCCTTATATTGAATCATCAGCCGGTGTTGCAGCAGGTGGTCGTACTGGTCTGACTGCCGTCGTAGTTGGCTTGCTGTTCATTGCCTGCCTGTTCCTGGCTCCATTGGCTCAATCTGTACCAGGTTTTGCTACTGCTCCAGCATTGCTATTTGTCGGTGTATTGATGATTCAGGGTATTGTCCATATTGAATGGGATGATATTACTGAAGCGGTTCCGGCGTTCCTGACCATTGTATTCATGCCATTTACGTACTCAATTGCAGATGGTATCGCAATGGGTTTTATCAGCTATGCGCTGATTAAACTGTTGACAGGTAAAGCGAAAACTGTTCCATACATGGTATGGATCATCGCAGTACTGTGGGCATTGAAGTTCTGGATGTTTGGCGGCTAATTTTTGTCGAATATCAAAAGGGTGTAAACTCAGTTTGCACCCTTTTTTATTTTTCTCAGGTTTAATCAGGAGTAGCGATGAACCGTCTTGAATTGATTCAGGCCTTGCCAAAGGCTGAGCTGCATGTGCATATCGAAGGTACCTTTGAACCTGAGTTAATGTTTGCAATTGCACAGCGTAATGAAATTAGCATTCCTTATAAATCGGTTGAGGAAGTAAAGCAGGCTTATAATTTCCATAATCTGCAATCTTTCCTAGATATCTACTACGCGGGCGCCAATGTTCTGATTCATGAACAGGACTTTTATGATCTGGCCTGGGCGTATTTTGAAAAATGCGCAGATGACAATGTCGTGCATACTGAAATGTTCTTTGATCCGCAAACCCACACCGATCGTGGCATTGCTTTTGAAACCGTGATCAATGGCTTGCAGAGAGCCTGTGATGATGCGAAAGCTAAATTAGGCATTACTTCACATCTGATCATGTGTTTCCTACGTCATCTTAGTGAAGAAGCAGCATTTGAGACATTAGAGCAAGCACTGCCTTATAAAGATCAAATCATTGGAGTAGGGCTGGATTCAAGTGAAGTCGGGCATCCACCGTCTAAGTTTGAACGTGTTTTCGCCAAAGCGCGTGAAGCCGGTTTTCTGGTGGTTGCACATGCGGGTGAAGAAGGTCCGGCAGAATATGTCTGGGAAGCTTTGGATTTATTAAAAGTAAACCGTATTGATCATGGGGTACGTTCTGAGGAAGATCTAGAATTGATGCAGCGTTTGATTGCAGAGAAGATGCCGCTTACAGTATGTCCACTTTCAAACCTGAAACTGTGTGTGGTAGATGATATGCAGCAGCATAATATCCGTCGCCTGTTGCAGCACGGCGTGCATGTCACAGTGAATTCAGATGATCCATCGTATTTCGGTGGTTATATGAATGACAATTTCATTGCCATTGCTGAAGCTTTGGACCTAAGCAATGATGAGCTAAAACAGCTGGCGATCAATTCTTTTGAAGCTTCATTTATTTCTGATGCTGAAAAACAGAAATGGATCAGCCTGATTCAGGCACTCGTTTAAAATATCATTCCAGTAAATTTGTTAGCCCAAAGAGGGTGGAGTTCGCTCTGCCTTTTTATTTAATCTGATCTGTGAACCAAAGATGAAATTAAAATTCCTGTGGCCTGTTCTGGCTGTTAGCTTAATCAATCCTGCTTGTGCAGATACCTCAATGACTCAGAAAGCCCTGAAACCTCTGATTGAATATCAGTGTGGCCAAGAGCTGAAAGATTCCAAAGTCTGGAAAATGGGTACTTATTTCATGGCTGAAGCCAATAAACAGCATTTACAGCAAAAAGTATGTGGCTGTGTAGGTGAGCATGCCTTGGAAGGTGTTCCGGCTAAAACCCTGTTAAAAGCAACCGTTGATGAAGAAACTAAAAAAGAGCTGACCCGTAAAGCAATTGCCAATAGCTTAAAAGGCTGTATGGGCGAGTTTATCAATTAAGGATTTTTGGGGGCTGGCTTATTCAGGCCTTACCCTTAAATGAGTAGTGAGTCTTCTTTCCTGTGATGGCTGTGAATCTGGCTGTGCGCAGATTAGACATCATGGCGCATTTTTAGATTTCTTATTGCGATAAACTTCGGCACAATAGCTGCATATTTTAAAAGTTGAAAAAAGGATAAAATCCGTGAAAAAATTATTGGCTGTTGTTGCTCCATTAGCACTTGTTCTTTCTGCCTGCGTAGCACCCCAAGGTACAGGCACCCCAACTCAAGCAAGTACAGGTCAGCAACTCGGTTCTGCAGCCATTAAAATTGCCATCAATGCAAAATGTGTTACTGAACTAAATAATATTCCGGCTTGGCAAACTGCAACACGTTTAATGACAGAAACACAAAAACAGAATATCCAGTCTGAAATTTGTGGTTGCGTGAGTGAAAAAGCACCACAAAACGTGACTGCGGTAGATTTGGCGACTGCAGCAATTGACCCAGCAGCACGTGCAACTATTGTAGGCAATGTCGTTGCAAATACTATTAACGCTTGCGTGGCTGAAGCGGTAAACTAAGTCAAAATCAAATTTGAATAGGCTGACTGGTTCAGCCTATTTTTTATGGGAAATAAAATGAACATTGCTGGTGTAGATGAAGCAGGGCGTGGGCCATTAGTAGGGTCGGTAGTCGCTGCAGCTGTGATATTGGATCCGAACAACCCGATTCGGGGCTTAAATGATTCCAAGAAGCTAAGCGAGAAGAAGCGAGAAAAACTTTTTATTGAGATTCAGGAAAAAGCACTGGCTTGGGCCATCGCTGAAGCCTCTGCGGCAGAAATCGACGAGCATAATATTTTCCAGGCCTCTTTGCTGGCAATGCGCCGCGCTGTGGAAGCATTAAGCATTCAGCCGGAACATGTACTGGTCGATGGCAACAAGATTCCTCAGGGTCTTGCGATGAGCTGTGATGCGGTTGTAGGTGGGGATGCTCTGCATCCTGAAATCTCGGCAGCCAGTATTCTGGCAAAAGTGACCCGGGATCGCCAGATGGTAGAGATGGATCAGAGGTATCCACAATTTGGCTTTGCCAAGCATAAGGGTTATCCGACCAAAGCACATTTTGAAGCGATTGCCTTACACGGGGTGATTGATGAGCACCGTCGTAGTTTCGGACCGGTGAAAAAAGTGCTGGCAGCGTTGCTTGATCAGCAGCAGGCAGGATAAAGTCTGATTATTTTGCTATGCAGTTGAAAATTAGACAAATTAAAAGCGGCTTAAAAGCCGCTTTTATATTCATACAAAATTAACGGTTAAAGTTATTTTGTGTCTGGTTATCATCTTCATAAGAAGAAGGCTGATAATCCTGGTCAATATGCTGAAGATGTTCATGCATTGCACGTTCATGCTGGATACGCTGGTAAATCTCTTCACGGTGTACAGAGACTTCTTTCGGAGCATTTACCCCAATACGAACCTGGTTGCCTTTTACGCCAAGTACAGTCACGCTGACTTGGTCTCCGATCATTAAAGTTTCCCCGACGCGTCGAGTCAAAATCAGCATGTTTCTCTCCTTGCAAAATGCAAAACCTGCAATCTATTGAATGTAATAAAAAAACACAACCTAAAATTATATAATTAAAGTTTGAATAGAAAGTCCTGTCCATGAAATGAAGAGGTTAACTATCCAGGCTGTTGAAAATCCTTAGGCTTAATATAACAGAGCCACTATAAAAAAAACTATAGTGGCCCTGCATTTTTGTAGAGATTTAATGAAATACTGTCAGACAATGACGGTATTTTGTAGTTCTCTTAAGCGCGTGCGCTAGATTCACCATGTTCACGGTCTAAACCAAACGCAGTGTGAAGTGAGCGAACTGCAAGCTCAAGATAATTCTCTTCGATAATTACTGAAATCTTGATTTCAGAAGTAGAAATCATCAGGATGTTGATGCCTTCATCAGCAAGGGCAGTGAACATTTTGCTCGCTACACCAGCGTGAGAACGCATACCTACACCTACGATAGACACTTTTACGATGTCATCACGAGTTGCAACTTCACGTGCGCCAATCGCTTGAGCAGTTTCTTCAAGGATTTTTTTGGCTTTAGCGAGTTCACCGCGGTTTACAGTAAACGTGAAATCAGTTGTACCATCTTCTTCAACGTTCTGGATAATCATATCCACTTCGATATTGGCATCACCAATTGGTTTAAGAATTTTAGATGCAATACCTGGCTCATCTGGAACACCCAGAATAGTCAGTTTAGCTTCGTCGCGGTTGAACGCGATACCAGAGATAATTGGCTGTTCCATGTTGTCTTCCAGTTCAGTAGTAATAAGAGTTCCGACGTTGTTTTTGAAGTCTTCGTCAAATGCGCCATCATTGTCATTATCGAAGCTTGAGAGTACCCGTAAAGGCACTTGGTACTTGCCTGCAAATTCTACAGAGCGAATTTGAAGAACTTTAGAACCTAAAGATGCCATTTCCAGCATTTCTTCGAAAGAGATACGGTCTACTTTTTTCGCTTTAGGAGCAACACGAGGGTCAGTCGTATATACGCCATCAACGTCTGTGTAAATCTGACATTCATCCGCTTTTAGCGCTGCAGCAAGGGCAACACCTGAAGTATCAGAACCACCACGACCTAAAGTTGTGGTATTGCCATTAGCATCAAAGCCTTGGAAACCTGCAACCACAATCACGCGGCCTGCGTCCAGGTTTTCAGTCAATACATCGGTATCAATAGATTCGATACGTGCTTTGGTGAATGCACTGTCAGTTTTAATACCAACCTGGCGACCAGTTAAAGATTTAGCTTCAACGCCAATTGAATTCAGCGCCATAGCTAACATGGAAATCGTTACCTGTTCACCCGTAGAAACCATTTGGTCAAGTTCACGTGGGTCAGGGGTTTCGGTAATGGCTTTCGCGAGAGCAAGCAAGCGGTTGGTTTCACCACTCATAGCAGATACGACTACAACCATCTTGTGGCCATGGTCATGCCAGCGCTTCACACGACGAGCAACATTGAGAATGCGCTCGGGAGTACCCATTGAGGTACCGCCATATTTTTGAACGATTAATGCCATAGTTGTTCCATATAAACCATGACCCTGATTTTCCGATCAGGGTCAGTTACACAAAATGAAGTTTTTATTTTGCTTCAAGCCAAGCTGCTAAATCAGCCATCACTGGAGCAAACTTCTCGTTAAGTGGCGCGCCACCTTGTGCCAAGTCAGGTTTACCACCACCTTTACCACCTAGCTCAGTTGCCAAGTGTTTGATGATGTCACCCGCTTTAATAGAAGCAGTAAAGTCTTTAGCTACAGATGCAATCAAGCTAACCTTGTCACCCTCTACACCTGCAAGAACAATGACTGCATTTTCTAATTTTGATTTCACACCATCGTGCAGGTTACGTAGTGCTTTCGCATCCATACCCTGAACAGTCGTGATTAATGTTTTACGACCAGCAAGCTCTTGAACCTGGCTTAAAAGTTCACCGGCTTGTAGGCTTGCCAATTTTTGATTCAGCTGTTCAATCTGTTTTTGCAATTGATGCGCAGTGTCCACCACAGCTTCAACTTTTTCGACTGTTTGATGGTTCTGTGCTTTTAACAAACCATTGATATATTGAACATCACGATCGACTTTCTGTACGGCTTCAACCGCTTTAGTACCGGTTACGGCTTCAATACGACGTACACCTGCTGCGACACCACCTTCAGAAGTGATTTTGAACAGACCGATGTCACCTGTAAGTTTCACGTGAATACCGCCACACAGCTCGATAGAGAAGTTTTTTTCGTCAATCACTGAACCCATAGACAATACGCGAACTTCTTCACCGTATTTCTCACCGAACAGCATCATCGCACCTTTGGCTTTCGCAGATTCGATGTCGAGCAGTTCAGTGGTAACAGGCGTGTTGGCAATCACTTCGGCATTTACCAGACGTTCAATTTCTTGCAGTTGCTCAAACGTTACAGGCTGATCGTTGGCAAAGTCGAAACGTAATACGTCAGACGCAACCAATGAACCTTTTTGTTGTACGTGTGAACCCAGGATTTGACGTAGGGCAGCGTGTAGCAAGTGAGTTGCAGAGTGGTTACGTGCAGTTGCGGCACGAATGTCGGCTTTAACCGTTGCTTCCACGTTTTGAGTAACTTTCAAGTTACCCATAGTCACGATACCTTGGTGAACGAATGCACCACCAGATTTTTTGGTATCTTGAACTTCGAAAATACCGGTATCGTTTTTGAAGAGTCCTGTATCACCGATTTGACCACCGCTTTCTGCATAGAAAGGAGTCTGGTTAAGAACGATTAATGCGTCGTCGCCTTCAACCACTTCGTCAACCTGTTCGCCATCTTTGTAGATTGCGATGATTTGACCTTGACCTGCGGTCGCGTCATAACCTTCAAACTGAGTTTCGCCTTCAACTTTAACAACGCTGTTATAGTCGATTGCGAATTTACCGGCATCACGTGCGCGTTGACGTTGTGCAGCCATTTCTTTTTCAAAGCCAGCTTCGTCAATCGTTAAATCACGTTCACGTGCGATATCTGCTGTAAGGTCAGTTGGGAAGCCGTAAGTATCATAAAGTTTGAATACGATTTCACCTGGAATCACAGAACCTTTCAGGTTTGCCAATTCGCCTTCAAGCAATTTCAGACCTTGCTCAAGTGTTTTCGCGAATTGTTCTTCTTCTTTCAGCAATGCAGCTTCGATACGTGTTTTGTTTGCTTCAAGCTCTGGATAAGCAGCACCCATTACATCAATTAAAGGCTGAAGCATTTTGTGGAAGAATGAACCAGTCGCACCCAGTTTGTTACCGTGACGAACTGCACGGCGGATGATACGACGCAGTACATAACCACGACCTTCATTCGAAGGGTTCACACCATCCGCAATCAGGAAGCAGCATGAACGTGCATGGTCAGCCACAACTTTAAGTGAAGCAGGGTATTCAACCGGTTTGTTTTCAGCTTGTGCTTTCGCTTCAATATCTGAAGTATCTAGACCGATAATTTCAGCAGCAGCTTTTAACAGGTTTTGGAACAGGTCGATTTCATAGTTAGAGTTGACATGTTGCAGAACCGCAGAAATACGCTCAAGGCCCATACCGGTATCAACAGAAGGTGCTGGAAGAGGGTGCAGGACGCCATCCGCAGTACGGTTGAACTGCATGAATACGTTGTTCCAGATTTCGATGAAACGGTCGCCATCTTCTTCAGGTGTACCAGGCAGGCCACCCCAAATGTGCTCACCGTGATCATAGAAGATTTCAGAACATGGACCACAAGGACCAGTATCGCCCATTGCCCAGAAATTGTCTGATGCGTATTTTTCGCCTTTGTTATCACCAATGCGGATAATACGGCTGGCATCTAGACCAACTTCTTTATTCCAGATATCAAACGCTTCGTCATCAGTGTGATACACAGTTACGTACAATTTGTCTTTAGGCAGTGCCAGCCATTTGTCGCCGGTCAGAAATTCCCAAGCAAATTTAATCGCATCACGTTTGAAGTAATCACCAAACGAGAAGTTACCCAGCATTTCAAAGAATGTGTGGTGACGAGCTGTGTAGCCAACGTTATCTAAGTCGTTGTGTTTACCACCTGCACGTACACATTTTTGTGAAGATGTTGCACGAACGTAGTCACGTTTTTCCAGACCCAGGAAGCAGTCTTTAAACTGGTTCATACCAGCATTGGTAAACAATAATGTTGGGTCGTTGGCAGGAACCAGAGAACTCGACGCGACACGTGTATGCCCTTGCGATTCAAAGTAGCTTAAAAAAGCTTCGCGAATTTCAGCTGATGTCATAAAACGAGTACTCACAACCAAGTCACTCCATAATTTCCGATTTGGCTAAAAACATCACAGTCTGACAAGAAGGTTGGTTCTCTGCTGCAATGCGGGGCTTAAATATTTAAAAACGCCAAATTATAACGGAAAATGCCTGTTCAACCAATGATTTTCATATTTATAGATCATAAAACTATAAGGAATGAATATTAGAAAAATCAGAAAAATGCCCTGCAAAATCAAAAGCTATTGTCATTACAGCAATTTATCTTCATTCTCGCTGATAGAAAGACTGGATTGCTTCAAGTAAAGCATGAATTTTTCGATGAAATATTGGACATTCTGTGTAATTTTTAGTGGATTTAGCTGAATAGTTATCAGTCAGCTGGATAATTCCATTAATATAGGCGCATAAAGTTTTATGCCGCAGTAGGGAACGTCGATGCAACGTATCGCAATTAATGGTTTTGGACGAATCGGACGCAATGTGTTGCGTGCATGGTTTGAAAATCCGAAAGATTTTAATTTTGACATCGTTGCCATTAATGACGTTGCCGACGTTGAAACCTTATTGCATTTATTTAAATATGATTCTACTCATGGCCGTTTCCCGGGGCAGGTTGATCTGACGTATGAAGATGAGTATGCCTACCTGCATGTCACTTATCGCGATGCTTATCAGAAAGTTCAGGTGTTAAGACAGGCGAATCCGGTGGAAATGCCATGGCGGGAATTGAATATTGATGTGGTATTGGAATGTACCGGCTTATTCCGTTCGCGTGAGGCTGCGACTCAGCATATTACTGCCGGGGCAAAACGGGTGATTATCGGCGCTGCACCGTTTGATACGGTGGATGCTGCAATTGTCTATGGCGTCAACCATCGTGATGTCAAAGAAAGTGACCAGATTATTTCTAGCGTGTCTTGTACTACGCAGGCATTGGTACCGCTAGTCAAAATCATTGATGATGCCTTTGGGATTGAGACTGCACTGATGACTGAAATTCATGCGGTGACTGCGGATCAGTCAGTACTGGATCATGCCCATCGTGATTTAAGACGTGCCCGTGCTTCCGGGCAAAATATTATTCCAACCACATCTTCAGCTTTGGGTGCTTTAAAACGCGTAATGCCGAAGATGGAGAACCGGATTGATGGTTATTCGATTCGCGTGCCAACCATTAATGTCGCAGCAATTGATCTGACTTTTATTTCTCAGTCACCCATTACTGATCATCAGTTAAATGAACTATTAATTAACGCTGCACGTCAGGATTTTGCTGAAATCATGTCTGTGACAGATGAGCCTTTAGTATCTTCAGACTTTAATCATTCGCCTTACTCATTGATTGTGGATCTGACCCAAACCCTGGTAGTGGGGCATCAGGCTAAAGTATTTGCCTGGTATGATAATGAATGGGGTTATGCCAACCGTTTGCTGGATCTCTGTGAATCCTTTTATACAGATTAAGCTATTTTGAAAGCATCCCAAATGGGGTGCTTTTTTATGCAAGATTAAAAAATTAGAAGAAAATGAATAAGAAGTTGGACGTAATTGATCGAAAAGCTCCGGATTTATGCCGAATATTTCTGTGATCTGGATATTTTTTCGTTAAGATAAAGATAATTAAATGGAATAAGAGCAAGCACATGATGTTGATCTGGGGATTTATTATATTACTGACCTTGGCTGTGATTTTTTTGATCTGGCTGCAATTTAATAATAATGAGAGTTCACAAAATGTGGAAGGCGTGCCAGTTGAGGAAAAAGTGGCACATCTGGAAGAAAATTTAAAAAAGACCTTGGAAATTATGCAGGATCTGGCGAAAAAGATGCATGTACAGCAGGAAGTACTAGATCAGACTACAGCCAAACTGCAAAAAGTTGAGCTGCAAAATGCAGAACTGGTAAATCTGCTCGCTAAAGTAGTAGAACCAAAGTCATAAGACCCTTTCATGCTGGCTTAGCCTTATATAAAGGATTTAAACTAGTAACATTCTTAAAATAGCTGCCGAGGCCATGCTAATCAAAATGGTTGGCAGCATCCCAAAGCGTGATGCAGCGAATAGTGTCGACATTATAGCGATCAGATCAGCCGGATCATCTCGTAAAAAATATGGGGTGATCATCGAAATCAGTACACAACCTGGAATTACTTCCAGAATTTTACGCTGACGATTATTTAAGGTTTTGTTCTTGAGTAGGACATAGCCAAGTATCCGGGCGCAGTAAGTCGTTAGCGCCACCAATAAGATTGCAATAAAAGTGCTCATCTGAATCATGCTTCATCCTTCTGAATGAGCCAGAAGGCAGAGGTAATGCCTGCAAGTGCGCCAATCAGCACATACCAGTTGTCCGGTAGATAGCTATAAGCCAGTGCTGCACAAACAAGACTCACTAACCAGGGCCTCGCTTCAGTAAAGCCTTTCCACATGCCTTTCAGCAAAACCAGCATAATGGCGGGGAAAGCCATATCAAAACCAAAACGGTTAATATCACCTAGCACAGGTCCAAGCAGGGCACCGAGTGTCGTAAAGCCGACCCAGGCCAGATAAAGAACAATACATAGCCCGGCATAATAAGGCAGACTAAAAGCATATCGATAACCAAACTGTGACAGTCGACGCTGTGCATCTGTCAGGCTTAAGGCCCAGCTCTCATCCACCATAAAAAATAATGCCGGAAAGACTTTTCGATTTGGAAGATGTCTTAAATAAGGTACTAAACTGGCACCGAGCAGAATATAGCGGCTGTTAATGAGAAAAGTAATAAAGATTAAGGTAAGCAGATGCGGTGGATCAGTCCAGGCTTCTAAAACTGCAAACTCGGAACCGCCAGCAAAGTTCAGCCCGGTCAGCAAGGGAACCTCAAGCAGGCTAAAATCTTTTTGTGCTGCTGTTGCGCCCAAGACCAGCGCCAGAGGAATTACACCTAATAATAAAGGTAGGCAGTCTTTCACACCACGCTGAAAATCACTCAGAGGAGTAGCATCAGAAGGCGTAATACGTGGCTGGAAGGGAGGCATGAGATGATCGGGTTTTATTCTAGAAGGAGAAAGAAAGTTTATAAGAAATATAGGAGTCTTTGCAGTGCCTTTAAACTCTACCAGAATGATGCTGTTTTCTTGGTCATTTAAGTTCCCACATTGAGTTTTTGTATAGGATTATTTTTAAGCATCTAGTACTGATATTTTATAAATTTTTACTCTTAGATAGATGAGGATTGAATCAAGAATAAGTTTTTCGTCATTGTTTTGGTTAGGGAAATATATTAGAAAATCAAGTTGATATATTGGTTATTAAATTTTATTCAGCCTATTTTCTCTTAATAAGAAAGAGATGATTTGGTTTATCTATCTAAGTCCTTTGTTCAGTCAGAGAAAATTATCAAAATTGCGATGCACAGCCTAAACGATCGTGCTAGACTAGGAGAAATCGGGTGTGCTCCCGATTTTTTTATGCGGTTTATTCCGCGCTGACAAGAATTTAGGTTTACAACATGCCCATTTCAGAGACATGGTTATTACCTGATGGTGTAGCTGATGTATTACCAGAACAAGCGCAAGTCATCGAAAGCCTGCGCCGTCAATCACTGGATTTCCTCGCATCTCGAGGTTATCAGCTGGTGTACACGCCATTTATTGAATACATTGAATCTCTATCTTCTCTCTCAGAATCGAATCAGGATTTAGACTTAGCCACTTTTAAAGTGATCGACCAGCTGTCTGGCCGCTTGCTTGGTGTGCGTGCCGATATGACACCACAAGTGGCTCGTATCGATGCGCATGTACATCCAGTGGAAGGTGTGGCTCGTTATTGCTATGCGGGTACGGTTTTACATACAAAACCTCAAGGATTTAATACCACACGTGCACCATTGCAATTAGGTGCAGAATTATTTGGTTCAGACAGCATTGATGCTGACGTGGAAATGGTTGACCTGATGATCAGCCTGATTCAGGAAGCGGGTCTGGCCGACGGCGTCCACCTTGACTTAGGTCATGTTGGTCTGTTCCGTAGTCTGATTGCACAAGCGGGTTTAAGTAAAGCAACCGAACGCCAACTGTCTGATCTGTATCAACGTAAAGCATTGCCGGAACTGGCTGAATTTACTGCAAATCTTAAGTTTGGTTCAGACTTCTATACGCTTGGCCGCTTTGCAAGTGACCTGGATGCCTTAAAAACGAATTTAAGTGCTGAAGTATTAGAAAATCCAGCCTTCAAACAGGCATTTGATGCACTGCAAACCACCAAAAATGAAGTTCAGGTGCGCTGGCCGAATCTGCATATTGGGATTGATGTCGTCGAGTTACGTTCATACCATTATCACACCGGCCTGATGTATGCAGTTTATGCACCGAACCGTGCTGCTGCTTTAGCACAAGGTGGCCGTTATGATGGCATTGGTGAGCATTTTGGTCGTGCACGTCCGGCAACTGGTTTCTCTTGTGACTTATATGCTTTAAGTGCAGGCAAGTTTGCTACAGCTAAAGTTGTGGTAGCACCTAAGGGTACAGATGCTGCGCTGTTAAATGCGATTCAGGCAACCCGTGCACAAGGCTTAAGTGTAATTCAGTTATTAGGTAATGATGATTTAAACTCAGTACCGTATGCAACTCACCAGCTGGTGAATGTGGACGGTGAGTGGACTATCAAAACGATTTAATCGCTTTAATTGTTTTACTCAGTGTTCATGTCGCTGAGTGGGACTTTCAACTTTAACAGCATGATGTAATGAGGCTATTATGGGCAAGAATGTTGTGGTACTTGGTACCCAATGGGGCGACGAAGGTAAGGGTAAAATCGTCGACCTGCTCACAGATCAAGCGGCTGCAGTAGTTCGTTATCAAGGCGGACATAACGCAGGTCATACTCTCGTGGTTGGTGGTAAGAAAACTGTATTACACCTCATTCCATCAGGTATTTTACG
The DNA here is from genome assembly GCF_011174875.1 of Acinetobacter sp. GFQ9D191M. Lineage (NCBI taxonomy): Bacteria > Pseudomonadati > Pseudomonadota > Gammaproteobacteria > Moraxellales > Moraxellaceae > Acinetobacter > Acinetobacter sp. GFQ9D191M. The sequence continues at coordinate 66,054 of NZ_JAALGV010000016.1, read as the reverse complement.
TGAAAACGTATTGTGCTTAATTGGTAATGGTGTGGTTCTTTCACCTGAAGCGCTCATCAAAGAGATGGATATTCTTGAAAAAGAAGGCGTGCCAGTACGTGAACGTCTACGCATTTCTCCAAACTGTCCATTGATTCTTCCGCACCACATCGCACTTGACCAAGCTCGTGAGAAAAAACGTGGTAATGCGAAAATCGGTACAACTGGTCGTGGGATCGGGCCTGCTTATGAAGATAAAGTGGCACGTCGCGCAATCCGTGTTGCTGACCTGGTACGTGGTGGCGAACATCTGAAAGCTCAGCTTGAAGAATTGCTTGAATACCACAACTTCCAATTGACTCAATTCTTCGGTGTTGAAGCAGTTAAAGTTGAAGACGTACTTGCGCTTTGCGACGAATGGCGCAAAGTGATCGAACCTATGGTCATGGACGTGACTGGTGAACTTCACGCTTACCGTAAAGCTGGCAAGAAAATCATGTTCGAAGGTGCGCAAGGTTCATTGCTTGACGTTGACCACGGTACATATCCGTACGTGACTTCTTCAAACACGACTGCTGGTGGCGTAAGTTCAGGTTCAGGTCTTGGTCCATTACACCTTGACTATGTACTGGGTATTACTAAAGCGTATACTACTCGTGTAGGTTCAGGTCCATTCCCAACTGAGTTGGTGTATGACGCTGCAACTGATACAGGTGATGCAATCGGTAAACACCTGGGTACTGTAGGTTCAGAATTTGGTGCATCTACTGGCCGTCAACGTCGTTGTGGCTGGTTCGATGCTGAAATCCTGCGTCGTTCAGTAGAAGTGAACTCACTGTCTGGTATTTGCTTGACTAAACTTGACGTTCTTGACGGTTTGGAAGAAGTGAAAATCTGTGTAGGTTACGAAGCTGCTGATTCTGGCTGTGTTGGTTCTTCTGATGCGCTTGCATTTGAAACTTTAAAACCGATTTACGAAACTATGCCAGGCTGGAAAGAATCTACTTTCGGTGCGAAATCACTAGACCAATTGCCACAAGCGGCAATTAACTATGTGAAACGTCTTGAACAATTGATTGAATGTCCAATCGACATCATTTCAACTGGTCCAGACCGTGAAGAAACCATTATTCTTCGCCATCCGTTTGATGCTTAATCCTTTAAGCTAAAAATGATAAAAAACCCTGTGATTTCACAGGGTTTTTTATTTGGAAAAGCTTATAAAAATGATTGAAAACCTGTTTGGATTCTTTATGATGTTTTGACCTTATATATTTGAGAAGGTCATGAAATATAAAAATTTATTGGCGGGGATGGTCATTGCGACCACATTAACGGGGTGTACTACGGTTGCAGATTTGATGGGAGCTGATTCAGCTACATTAAATCTGAGTGCAGCACAAAGCTATAATCAGATGCTGACAGAGGCCAAGCAGAAACAGATTCTGGATACGACTTCTGCCACCTATAAAAAAGTAAATCGGGTTTTCCTGAAAATGAAGCCTTATGCAGATCAACTGAATCAGACCGGTCAGAAGTTTGACTGGCAAGTGGCTGTGATTAAATCCAACGAGATTAATGCGTATGTCGCACCAGGTGGCAAGGTGGTGTTCTATACGGGCATTGTTGACACACTAAAACTCACAGACGATGAAGTTGCTGCCATCATGGGGCATGAAATGGTGCATGCGCTTGAGGAACATTCAAAAAATAAGGTAGGAGCGCAAGCACTGACTGATCTGGCAGTAAGTATCGGTAGCAAGTACGTCGGGCAGTCCGCTGGTGGTTATGGTGGGCTACTGCTGGATATGGGTGCTCAATTTGGTGTAGGCTTGCCATTCTCACGTAATCTGGAAAGCCGTGCCGATAAAGGCGGTCTCATGCTAATGGCACGAGCAGGCTATAACCCGAATGCAACGATTACTTTGTGGCAAAAAATGAATGCACAAGACAGCCGTGGTAATAGTGTCCTGAATAAATTTACTTCTACACATCCAACGAATGATGACCGAATTGCAGCCTTGCAACAGCTGATGCCTGAAGCGATGACGGTATATAAGACTAAGAAATAATTTGGAAATTCAGGACTAAAGTCTTAACGGCAAGTGCTGTGCAGTGGCATGGCGCTTGTTAGAATAAAACAAAATAAAATATGAGTACGCAGGATGCATAAAAATATCTCGGGAACGATGTTCTATTCCTTGTTATTCGCGATGGGTGGCGCTCCGACCATTGCGATGCTGATTATCCGTGCTCAAACTAAGGATCCTGACATTATTTACGGTGCATTTATTGGCTTGAGCGTAATCATTGCCTGTGTGCTAGTACCTGTCATCTTGCTACAAAATGCTTTTCTATTTTTTAAGCGTAAAAGTGAAATTTTAGAAGAAAAAATTAAACCTTTGTGTCATTTATATTTAGGTTTAAATATTGTCTGCCTGATTTATTGGCTTGCGATACAGTATTGGGGTTAAAATTACATAAATTATAACAAGATGAAGTAATTGTACATTTAGTTGCTCCGGCCTTTAACTTATAATTTTTTACAATGTAAATTAACCTTTTGCTTATGGTGGAGTCACTATAATGAAAAACAAATTCTTGTTAGGTATGGGTGCAGCCGCAGCCATTACTTTGTCTGGTTGTACAACTATTGCCGATATTGCAGGTGCAGATACTGCGACTTTAAATGCTTCAGCCAGCCAAAGCTACAATGCCATGGTGGCAGACGCTAAAGCGAAAGGCCAACTGGATACCAGTTCAGCGACATATAGTCGTATTAATGCTGTTTTTAACCGTTTAAAACCTTATGCCAACCAGCTGAACCAGACAGGCACTGCATTCCAATGGCAGTTGGCCGTACTGAAATCTGATCAGGTCAACGCTTTTGTGGCACCTGGTGGTAAAGTGGTGTTCTATACCGGTATCGTGAACAAGCTGAATCTGACCGATGCGGAGATCGCAGCCATTATGGGTCATGAAATGGTCCATGCCCTGGAAGAGCATGCGAAACAGAAACTTGGTGCACAAGCTCTGACTGACCTGGCATTGGGTATTGGTTTAAATGCAGCGGGCGTAGGACAAGGTGGCGCTGCAGTGGCACAATTGGGTAGCCAGATCGGTATCGGTTTGCCTTACTCACGTAACCTGGAAAGTCGTGCGGACCAAGGTGGTTTAACTCTCATGGCGCGCGCTGGCTATAATCCAAACGCAGCGATTACCCTTTGGGAAAAAATGAACAAGCTTGAAGGTGGTAGCACTGGCGCGACTTTCCTGTCTACTCACCCATCGAACAGTCAACGTATTGCAGCAATGCGTCAAAATCTGCCAGCAGCAATGCAGATCTATAACAAACGTTAATGATTGTGTAATTTGAGTGATTCGTGATTTTAATGATGAAAAGCAGGGCAGTAGTCCTGCTTTTTTTATATTTAAAATCTTAAGGCAATAAAAAAGGCAAAGTTTTCACTTTGCCTTTTTGTGCTAAAGACTGGGAAGTCTTAGTGGTGGTGACCACCTGCACCGTGTACGTGACCGTGATCAAGTTCTTCTTGAGAAGGTTCACGGATAGACACGATTTCAACTTCGAAAGTTAAATCTTGACCAGCAAGCGGGAAGTTAGCATCAACAACAACATTGTCACCTTCAACTGCTTTAACAGTTACGATTTGAACGCCGTCATCAGTTTGTGCTTGGAATTGCATGCCTGCTTGGATGTTGTCTACGCCTTGGAACATTTGTTTAGGCACTTCTTGCACTAGCTCTGGGTTATATTCGCCATAGCCTTCAGCAGCAGGAACATTTACAGTGAATTTTTCACCAACAGTTTTGCCTTCTAAAGCTTTTTCTAAACCAGGGATGATGTTACCTGCACCGTGCAAATAGGCAAGTGGTTCACCTTGAGATTTGTCGAGAGTTTCACCCTCTGCGTTAGTCAATGTGTAGTGGAAAGAAACCACGAGGTTATTTGCAATAGCAGTCATATTAATTGATCCATTCAATTTTTTAAGGGTACATCATAAAGTGAAATTGTATTTTTGTAGACTAAAAATAGCAAAAAAATGCAATTTGACATGTTTAATGACGATTTTTTCATATATGAGGACAATATTTACAATTTCAATGCAATTTCAGCTTGGGTGCAATTTTTCGTGTAACAAAGTCTTTGGCAGTTAACAGGCCAGCATGGGTATAGCCATGAATAGTGGCCTGATGAATCCGGTACAGGGATACATACATGGATTTCGCGACAAAGCCTTGAACATTGACCTGACCCAATAATTCACCGACAGCGCTGTTTTGACTTAAAGACACTAATGAACCTTTGTCAGAAAACTTGAACATCGGTAAATAACTTTCGCCATTAATGCGTGCTTTTAAGGCTCTGACCAGAAAAGCGGCCTGCTGGCTGGCGACCTGTGCACGGGGGCCTAAAACCGGTTGATCTGCTTCAGGCTGACAGTGAGCACAATCACCAAAAACGAAAATATCCGGGTCTGACAGAGTTTGCAGAGTTGCATAAACTTTTAGGCGATTAATGTTGTCTTTTTCCAGCTCTTTAAGTTTTGCCAGAACTTCAGGTGCTTTAATTCCAGCAGCCCAGACTTTAATTTCTGCTTCGAGGCTTGAACCATCTGCAAAATAAATCTGGTCTTCATCGACTTTAGCGACCCTATGACTGGTTAATACCTCAATACCTAGACGATCGAGTTGCTCCATGGTGTGTTCAGCCATTTTCTCAGACAGTGCAGGTAAGATTCGGTCAGCGGCTTCAATCAAAGTGATTTTGACTTTATTTGGATCGATCTTGTTCAGACCATATTTAAAAAAGTTTTGTTTGGCGATCACCAGCTCGGCAGCCAGTTCTACACCAGTTGCACCGGCTCCAATAATGGCAATTTTAAGCTCACGCGAAGAGGTCTGATTTTGAGCATTGAGATAAAGATGTAGCAGATCCTGCTGAAAGACATCGGCCTGCTGGCGGCTGTCGAGAAAATGACAGTATTGGGCAACACCTTCCGTATTAAAATCATTGGAAGTGGAACCTAATGCCAGCACCAGCGTGTCATAGCTGATGTGTTTCTTCTGTTTAGGCTGAGCTTTTTTAGAAAAGTAATCTGTTTCCAGAACAATTTCTTTAGCCTTACGATCCAGATCAACAAATGTTCCCAGCACAAAGTGATAATGATGAGCTGCAGCATGACTAAAATAATTGGTTTCTTCTGCATGCGGATTAAGCGTACCTGCAGCAATTTCATGCAATAAGGGTTTCCAGATATGTGTCAGTTTCTGATCTACCAACGTGATATGCGCTTGGCCACTTTTGCCTAAGGTTTCGCCCAGTTGAGTAGCTAGCTCCAATCCACCTGCGCCACCACCTACAATTACGATTCGATGTGCTGTCATATATTATTAACCTATTTATTTTTCTAATAAAAATAAGAGAAATTTAGACCAAATATACTATGGCATGGGCAGCAGGCCGTCTTGATTAGAATTGTTATACAAATTACAAAACGTAGCAATTATGGCAGAAGAGGTAAAATCGACGAGAGAAGAGAAGAAATCTATGGTGGGAGTTAGAAGACAAATGAGGGCCTTCTAACTGTATTCAGCGTTTATTTCTGGATTGGATAGAGTTTGGCACTTGGTGCATTTTCTGCAAAGATGCCAAAGAAGCTAGATAACCAGCTCAGGAATTTCTGGAAGAAACCGGCTTCTTCAAGTTCCACCATATCTTCAATCTGGATGGTACGAATAAGCTGATTATTCTGATACACATGAATCGTCGCTAATGGCATCACTTTGGCCATAGGTGCAATCAACTCAGAAGCAGTCATTTCTACATTAATATGGGTCTGGGTTTCATGGAGCGGTTCAATGCTTTGCATTACACCATCACCTGTATTCAACATTACCCGTTGATGGTTTTGATCGAACTGGTTCAGGTCAATGGCATAATTCTGATCATATAAAGATGTCGTAATAATCTGCGGCTGTTTAGTCTGAACCTTAAACATTTTCAAAGTCGATTTGATCACCGGTAATTCAGCGAGTAGCTGTTTGTCTTTAATGGCGACTTCATTACGGGTATAGGTATACGCCAGATTCATCAACTTATGCGACACTTCAGCGCGTTTGGCAGCACTTTTGGTACCTAGAACTACCACGATCAAACGACGGTGGGGCAGTTCCATATCATAAGTTGGACGATTGGCGGTGAGCGCCAGGTTATAGCCGGCTGCACGAGTAAAGCCAGTTTTTAAACCATCGACGCTTGAGTCCACTTGCAACACACGGTTAGTGGCACGGTGGAAATGGTTGTTATAGCTAAAACTTGGCTGTTTGGAATAATACAGATAGTCCGGAGTCTGATTGACTACAGCTGCCGACAAACGCGCCAGATCCGCTGCAGTAGAATAGTGCTCAGGCATGGTAATACCGGCCGGATTCTGGAAATGGGTATGAACCATACCTAAAGCTTTTGCTTCCCGATTCATTCGCTCGACAAAGCTCGGAATATCACCTGAAATTTTTTCTGCCAATGTCACAGCAGCATCATTCGCCGACATGATAATCAGACCTGCCAGAAGTTGATCAATCGAAATCTGCTCACCTTCTTTCAGGTACATTTGTGACTCATCCCACATCACTGTTTTCACAATCGGTGTTGCAGTTAATACTTCACTTTTATCTAATTTACCCGCCTGAATTTCTTTCAATGCAATATAAGCGACCATCATTTTGGTGAGGGAAGCTGGAGCACGTTGAACGTCGGCATTGTGTTCGGCAATGACTTGGCCTGACTGTGAGTCAAGAATGGTCCAGGCTTCTGCTTCAACGCTTTCAGGCAAAATATTCAGAAGGGCAGCATATGAAATTGCAGGCACAAACAGGCTGAGAACTGCAAGCAGTGAGATGATGTATTTCAAAGGTGTTCCTTAATAACCAACCGGTCGATGAACGATTTAATTTTCACGCATGCTATGCCTTTTTTTTAAGGATAGCTAGTCAGAAATGTAGACAAATGCGACAGCTAAGCAATACTGGCCTAAAAAATGCTAAGCTAAGCTATAACTCATTTATTTGTATTTTATATCGCCCATTATGTTGCATTATCAAATCGAATTTGACGATTATCGTCAGCACCTTATTCACGTAACTCTTCGCTTTTTAGCAGACCCAACACAAGTCCTTTCTTTACCGACCTGGATTCCGGGTAGTTACCTGATTCGCGAGTTCTCCAAGCATATTGAAGCAGTCAAGGCTTATGATGAGGATGGACGCCAGCTACAAATCCAGAAGTTTGAAAAGAATAAATGGCGTTTATTCAATACGGATCATGAACTGATTACGGTGGAATATGATGTCTATGCGTATGACCTGTCTGTTCGTGGTGCATATGTGGATCAAAACCGTCTTTATGTGAACCCGGCTTGTGCATGTTTAGGGCTGGAAGGTCAGGAACATAAAGAAATTGAAGTAGAAGTATTCCTGCCGGATGAGCTAAAACATTTCCAGCTTGCGACAGGTATGCAGGCTAAAAGTCTGGTGAAAGGTCGTTATACCTTAAAAGCTAAAAACTATGCTGAACTGATTGATGCGCCGTTTGAACTGGCAGAGCAGACCCGTTTCAGCTTTGAAGCCAATGGCATTCCGCATGAGTTTGTGGTGTCAGGCAAGCATGCGATGAATGAACAGCGTATGAAGCAGGACATTGAAAAAATCTGTGCGACAGAAATTTCCATGTTCGGTTCTGCGCCATTCAATGATTATACCTTTATGACCATAGCCACCGGGAACAGCTATGGCGGTTTGGAGCATCCAAACTCAACCAGTCTGATTACACCGCGTGATGATTTCCCTAAAGTAGATGAGCCTGAAGAGCCATCGAAAGATTATCAGCGTTTCCTTGGCCTATGTAGTCATGAGTATTTCCATTCATGGTTAGTGAAATTTATTCGTCCAGAAAACTTCGTGAATTATGATCTAAATAAAGAAGGCTATACCTCTTTGCTTTGGATCTTTGAAGGGTTTACGTCGTATTATGATGACCTGATTCTGCTCCGTAGTGGCGTGATTAATCAGGAATCTTATATTGCATTGCTCAAAGCGCAGATTGACCGTTATTTGCAAAACCCGGGACGTTTTATTCAGTCAGTATCTGAGTCTAGCTTTGATGCCTGGGTAAAATTCTATCGTCAGGATGAAAACTCAAATAATGCCGGTACCAGCTACTACAATAAAGGCTGTTTAGTTGCACTTTGTCTGGATCTAGGTTTACGTCTGCGTGGCTCAAGTCTGGACGCTTTGATGCGTAAGCTATATGAAAATACGCAAAATGGCATTCAGGTCAATGAACGCACTATTTTCGAATTGTGTCAGGAATTGACTGGTGATAACTGGTTAGAACAGATTAATCACCTGATCAATACCACAGATGAATTGCCTTTAGATCAGTTACTACCTGAATTTGGCGTGAGCTATACACTGAAAAATGACAAGTCATTACCATTTGGTTTGAAACTTGCAGATAAGCCTGAAGGTGTGCTGGTTCAGTCTGCACGTCGTGATGGAGCAGGGGTGAAAGCGGGCCTTTCAGCGAATGATGTAATTGTGGCGATTGATGGCCTTAAAGCAACGACGAAACTTGTCGAGAAATATGCGAAACAGGAAGGTACGTATACTGTCCATGCATTCCGTCGTGATGAGCTGATGACTTTTGAAGTTCAAAATGGTGGTTCTGAACTGACTGAAGTTGAGTTAAAAGTTGAAGATCAAGCTAAAGCCGAGAAATGGTTGAAAGCTTAATCAGAATGTTGCTATTAAAAAAACCGCTGTTAAGACAGCGGTTTTTTTATTGGGTTTTTTAGATGATTTATTTAATGATCAGTCGTGAAGTTCCACGGAACTCAGCCACGATTTGCTCTTTCTGATTCAGGATCTGAATATCGTAAATTCCACTACGACCGCTACTGGCCTTATGTTCAGCTATGGCGGTAAGGGTATCACCTAACAAAGCTGGTTTTAAATAATGAATCCCGCAATGTTGGCCGACTGCTGGGTATTCGCCGGTATTGCAGGCAATGGCAAATGCAGCATCAGCTAATGCAAAAATCACAGCGCCGTTACAGGTCTGATGTCCCTGTAAATGTTGTTCAGACACTTTAAGTTCAATCTTCGCATGATTGTGGTTATAGGAAATTAGATGTGCACCGAGATACTGAATTAATCGGTCCTGATTAAACATCTGGTTCACTTGCTGATCCATTGCAGAACTCCTTTTTTAGATACACTTTGTTTTAAAAATATTAATTATGTGAATCATAAATAACATTCCAGGAGATAAATAACAAGCGAAAGCCAGATGAATGATGCAATGCAGCTGTTTTACGCTTCAAAATAAAGCGCCATGAAAATGATGCTTTTAGGGATTAAGAATTAGTTGCCACGATAGGTAGAATAACCATAAGAGCTCAGTAATAACGGAATATGATAATGCTCCAAAGCACCGTCAATCGTAAATACCACAGGTACTTCAGGGAAGAAGGTGCGTTGATTGTTGGCCTTAAACCAGTCACCGGTTTTAAAAGTCACTTTATAGATGCCTTTCTGTAAAGCTATATCTTTAGGATAAAACTCTTTAATACGGCCATTGGCATCTGTTTTTAACTCATTCAGTTTTACCCACTTGTCACCCTGCTGAGCTTCCAAAATCACCGCGACATTGGCGGAAGGCAGACCAGTTTCCTGATTCAGCACATGCACACTTAAAGGATTCTGTGCAAAAGAAAAGCTTGCTGTCGCCGCTAGAAGAGCACCAAAAATAATTTTTTTCATAGGTCTGTTCCTATTCAATAGATAGATAAAATTAAAGTTGTTTTAAAGTATGTTGAATGCCTTGTGCGGCACATTGATGATCCTGTTCAGAGCCACCAGAGCCTGCAACGCCAACAGCGCCAATGAGCTGGTTTTTATAAACCACAGGTACCCCGCCGCCCAATAATAACAATTCATCCAGGGTATTTAAATTTTGTGCATCCGGGTTCTTTTGTGCATGACGCATGAAATCCAATGTACTGGTCTTAGTCGAGTATGCAGTAAAGGCTTTACGCTGTGATGCAGTTAAATTGTGAATTCCGACAGATTCATGCCGTTGACTGGCCAAGACATTGCCGCCTTGATCCAGTACTGTGACTGCAGCGGGTTTGCTGGCTTTCTGACAAGCTTGCATGACGTTCTCAGTAAGCTGATTTGCTGTACTCAAGTCCATAATATAGGCCGTTTTTAATTCAGCATGGCTTAAGCTAACCATTGCTAAACTCGCTAGATATAAAAATATTTTTCTCTGATTTAATCTACTTCTCATGATAATGTTCAGTCATATAGAAATTGAGAAGATCATAATCAAAGAATGGAAGCTCATGGATGACAATCAGATTACCAATTTGTAATCTTTGCGCCGTATGAAATTGATTAAACTCAGCCCATGCATATTTTAATTGTAGAAGATGAAACCAAAATTGCCGGCTTCTTGGCTACAGGCTTAAATGAATCCGGCTACCAGACTACACAAGTGGGTAATGGCCTGCATGCCTTATCGGTGCTGGAACAGCAACAGATTGATCTGGTATTGCTGGATGTGATGCTGCCCGACCTAGACGGCTGGCAAGTCCTCAAAACCTTGCGTACTTTTTCTAAAGTGCCCGTACTTATGCTGACTGCCAAAGATCATGTGCTTGACCGGGTCAAAGGATTGGAACTGGGTGCAGATGACTATTTAACTAAGCCTTTCTCTTATATCGAACTTTTGGCCAGAATCAAAAGCCTGCTGCGCCGTGTACCAAAAACTGAACACGAAACGTATCAGGTGGCCAATTTAGAGCTGAATCGTTTAACCCGGGAAGTATTTCGAGACCAGCAAAAAATTGAGCTTACCCAAAAAGAGTTTGCACTTTTGCAGTTGCTGATGGAACACCAGTCCGAAGTGTTAACCCGGACACAAATTGCTTCACTGGTCTGGAATATTAATTTTAATACTGATACCAATGTCGTTGATGTTGCTGTACGCCGATTACGTTCTAAAATTGATGATCACTTTAGTCCAAAACTTATTCATACTGTACGCGGTATGGGCTATAAAATGGATGTGCAAGCATGAAAATGCATTTGGGCACACGTCTCGGCATCGCTTTTGGCCTCATTTCTTGTATCGTTTTTTTAAGCATCGGCGGATTGTCCTATCACAATATGCAGCAGATGGTGCTACAACAGCAGGATGAAGCTTTGGCCTTGCGGATTTCCAGGATTGAAATATTTCTGGCTGATCAGCAAAGCTTTCAGGTGCTGATCGAACATCCAGAGCTTTATGAGAATATGCTTGGACAGGAAGACAACTTACTGATCCTTAAAAACGCGCAGAATACATTAATTGATATTAATCCTTTAAATATTACTATTCCTCTATTGGATTATCACACCAGGCTGAATTATCAAAATAATAAGCTTGAACAACCCACGACCCGTTTGGCATTTAAGCAAGTGGACTTTAATGGACAGTCTTATCAACTGATTGCCGGTAAGCAGCTCGCAGCAGGGCAACAGGTTTTAAAACATTACCTGATAAAATTAGTGATCTACACTCTGCTTGGTATTATTTTATCTACTTTGTTAGCCTGGCTGATGGGACACTATCTACTGCGATCCATGCGCCAATTAATTTACGCCACTCAGCAAATTAATGTGCAGCAGCTGGATCAGCGTATCGAGTTGCCATCCCGAACTATTGAGGTGCAGCAACTAACAGAGGCTATGAATGCCATGCTGGACCGAATACAGCAAGGCTATGAACAGTTGGCCCGATTTTCTGAAGATATTTCCCATGAATTACGAACGCCCCTGAATAACTTGATGGGGCAAACCCAGATTGCCTTGTCGAAGTCACGTAGTCGCGATGAATTAGAAAATTTGCTGTATTCCCATCTGGAAGAGTATGAACGTCTGACCCAGATGATTGAAAATATGCTATTTATCGCCCGGGTGGAACATGGCCACTATCAGATAGAAAAACAGACACTAGAACTGAGCCAGATCATAGAAGATTTGCTGGCATATTTTGAGTTTCTGGCAGAAGAAAAAAATATATCTATTTATACGGATATTCCGGCTCAACTGAATATAGCTGCGCATCCGGAACATCTGCAACGTGCGCTTGCCAATTTACTCAGCAACGCAGTGCAGTATGGAAAGGAAAATGGCGAGATCAGAATCACGGCGATGACTACAGAAAATAGCTGTCGGATTGATGTGCTGACAGCAGGTGTACAGATCCCCGAGCAGCATTTAGCCCATCTGTTTGAACGCTTTTATCAAGTTGATAGCAGCCGGCATCAAAAAGCCCAAACGGGTGGTTTGGGCTTGGCGATTGTGCAGTCCATTATGCAGTTGCATCAGGGGGAAGTTCAGGTGAATAACCATTCTCAAGGGGTGGTCTTTAGTTTGATCTTCCCGATCTAAGCAGTGGCTTAACGTGTACGACGGCCACGACTCTTGGTATTTGGACGGGTGGTACCATTGGTCTTGCGACGTGGTTTTTCACCTTCTTCCATTTGCCAGATACGTGGTGTACCGGTTTTTTTCTTGGTGCCGTCTTTCGTTACTTTCTTGTTAATCGGTTTACCACCGGTGCCACCCGGTTTCTTCACATAAGAACGCGAACGATACGGTTCCTGTGCAGGCACATCTTTAAAGTCTGGATAAAGTAGGGGTTCAATTTCTTTAGTTTCACCTGGCTGTAAACCTAATTGAACCAGATCAATTGAACCGATTTTGGTACGGATCAAACGTAAGGTAGGAAAACCAACGGCTGCAGTCATACGACGTACCTGACGGTTACGGCCTTCACAGATTGAAATTTCGACCCATGAAGTTGGAACAGAAGCACGGAAACGTACAGGAGGATTGCGCTCCCATAACCATTCCGGTTCAATGACTTTAATTGCTTTAGCTGGCAGCGTAATACCGTCATTCAGTTCAACACCCCTACGAAGCTGTTCTAGAGCTTCTTCGGTTATATCCCCATCGACCTGAACCAGATAAGTTTTGAATTTTTTGCTGGCTGGATTGGTAATATATTGGTTTAAACCACCATGATCGGTCAGGAACATCAAACCTTCAGAATCCATATCCAGACGACCGGCAATACGCAGATCCGGATCGTCTACGAAATCCGCCATAGTCTGATGTTTTTCATCTGGACGAAATTGGGAGAGGACGTCATAAGGCTTGTTAAGAATGACAATTTTCACTTTAACCTACTAAAATATATAAAATAATTCTGGTGTGGCAGTCATGTTGCCCATTGTGATACTCCTTTACTTATAAGTAGGAGATAAGGGAAGACATAAAAGAGTCCACTAAGTGGAAGCTATCATAGCAGATTCTGATTTATCTTCCTTGAATTTATGTTTTGTATCTAATCTGATTGCGACCATGCCGCTTTAAAATGATGTACTTTTTGTATTCAAATATGATCTTCCGTTTAAGAATGTTAATCCTCAATGATCTTCATTTTCTACTGAACTTGTCGAGTCAGTTAAGGGAAGATCAGACAATTCAAGGCTAAGCAAAAAATTGACAATGATTTTTATAGAGCTGAAATGGTCTTAACGGATTTACATACCATACAAAAGCTTTCCAAACTGGCTTAGACCACTACAAAGCAAGCTGATATTTTAATTTCACAGTTTCTAATATTTTTAATTTTGAGGTGAACAATGAAATTGTTGACTTTAATTAGTATGGGTATTGCAGCGAGTTATTGTTATAAAAGCATCAAACATAACAAGCAAAATCTTTCAAATCTAAGTTTTGATGAAGTGATAAATCAACACATTTTACGAGATTTTATAGCCTGAGCATTATTCATATTTACCGTTAGCTTAAGCTAATTATAAATAGAGAATCTCAACATATCCTGTTGGGATTTTTTATTTTTATCATTTAAATATTTTTAGATAAGATGAGTAAGAAAATTTATATCAAAATGAAAGTTACATGATTAATCTATTAAATAGTCAATTAATACAACTCTATAAAGCAATGTAAACGAAAAATTCAAATCTTCTGCTAAATTAAAAAATAAACCAAATGTGTGGAGGTTTGTATGAGAAATATACCAGAAGGAACCCAGGTTATTCATCATATATCAGCTCAGGACGGTGCATTCTATAAGGAAGAAAATGGAATTCTGAAAGTCTGGAATAGTGGCATTTGGGTGAATGCGATTGTACCAAATCTGGAAAAGATGATGGAGCTTGATTTTGAGTTAGAAGTACTCAAATCTATGTAGTAATTTAAAATTTAAAGATCCTTCTATTTAGGATCTTTAAATTTATATATTGAGGTTTTAAAAATAATAAAAAATATCTTTACGGAAAAAGAGAATTTTATTGAAAATAAATTAGCAGTCGTTGATTATTTAAAAATATAGATCTGATGTTTAGTTTCAATTTGATATCAAATAAGGAAAATAAATTATGAAATAGTAAATTAAAACCTATGAAATGACTTAAAAAGACATTAAGTTCAGAAGCTTAAATTTTGGAATGGCAATATATTACATAGAAAAATTTTTTATAAACAAAGATTATTTTATGATTTCAAAGAAATAATCTATTAATTTTTTAAATAAAATTTTTTAAGTAATTGATAATTAAAAATATATTGATTGATAATTAAGGTTTAATTTATAGTTTTACTCTCTTATATTGTGTTTTACTTTAGTTTAAATATTCAAGATTATGTAATATTTTGTTATTTGGTTTTATGCTTATGTAGTGTATAAATAATATACAACTCTCCATGAGGGTAAAACACATGACTAAAGCAGAATTAGCTGTCTCCGCATTGGTCGTATTCCTTATTACCTTGATGGTTTATGGAGTAGGACAATCATTGAGTTATTAAAATAACTTTTTTCTAATGATTCCCGTATGTAAATAAAGCCCTTCGTGGGCTTTATTTTGTTTTTAGTCTGAGTCACTCTTCTGATTTTCAGAATATTCTAGTGCAGCTTTTTGTGCTTCTGCGGCGGCTTTAGCTTCCAAAGGAATAGCATCTGCTGCAATAGTAGAAGTACCATAAAGGCCTATCATAATGAGTATTAGAATTTTCGAAAACTGTTTCATATGAAATCCTCTAATTTTCTAAAACTTGATTTCAGTGTAGGGGATAAAACTCTCTGGGCATGTATGGGCGGTGTCTGCTTATGTAAGATATTCGGGCTTAGCGTGAAAACCCTTTCACCTTATGTAAGAACAATTATCTTATGAATTATTTTGTAGAATTAATTAAAGAAATGTTTTAGAAATTGAAAACATTAAATGTTCTTAAATTTATAACTTGGAAGATATAAATTTTATAACCTTAAAATTTAATTCCTTTAAAGAAAATATTACCATTTATTGAATAAAATAATGTGGATTAAAAAATAGTTCAAATAGGAACAATAAAAATATTATAGAGCTAAGAATATTTGAACCTTAGCAGATTCTATGCAAGTAGTAGCACAATCAAAATTAATAAATTGTTAAACTTCAAAATGGTGACAAGATGACTCTGAATACAGATCTAATATTCAATCTACCTTATCATCCAGTTATTCCTTGACTGCGAAAACTGTGGCATACATTTTATAGCCTCTCGTACTAAATATACTATTACTGCGTTAGTTCGATTCTGAACTGGAAACTTTGTGAACGTTGATACATCAATGCTAAATTTGGATCATCACGTTGGATCCACATCTATTGTTAGATTTTTGAAGGGTTTTATTCAGAAAACCATATTTATATTCAGAGTTAAAACAGGTATCAACATGCAACGCTATGTAAGCGATGTAAATACCTCGAATAAAGATCTAATCAGAATTGAATGACTTAACTAAAGATGCTTTTACATTGACGTATTTGGATACAGCTCAGCGATTGGCTTATTTTATATAAAGGTTAGAGTGATTAATGCAACTTCCAGTGATAGAGACAGTTCTCCAAAGGAGTTTATTCTATGGCTAAATCAAGAGCAAAACACAAGCAGGTTCAGCAAAAGGATAAAAAGGACAGTGCTCAAAATGAAGAGCAACAACAGCAACAGCAGCAACCCTCTAAACCATCTCGTGCGAAAAAGCGTAAATAAAATTTAGACTTGATTCAACAAAACCCTCAGCTGAGGGTTTTGTTATTTTTAAGACTGTTTCCGACAAATAATCTGGAAAAAACATCACTAAAAATAACAGGATTTTGACTTTAAATTTTTCTGTATTCCTTAAGATAAAACGAACCACTCATTAAACGGCAATGCGAGCTATTGTGAAAATTCCCAAAATCCTGCTTTTAATATTTTCCTTAAGCATATTACTTACTGCCTGTCAGCCACCGCCATCAGGTGAGCCAGCGGGCTGGAAAAGCCCGTATCTGTACTGGCAATTAAAAAAATCTGAGCTGATGAGACCGGTAGAAATTCCTGTACAAGGAGTAAAACCTCGCCAGATTCAGGATACTTGGGGTGGAGCGCGCAGTGAGGGACGTAAACACGAAGGAACCGATATTTTTGCTCAACGAGGTACACCGGTAGTCAGTGCGACCCAAGGGATCGTCCGCAAGATTGGAACCAATAATTTAGGAGGTAAAGTTATCTGGATTACTGGTCCGAATTTAAGCCAACATTATTATGCACATCTGGAGGATTATGCTGAACATATTCAGGAAGGAGACTGGGTAGAAGCAGGTGAAATCATTGCCTATGTCGGTAATACCGGTAATGCGAAAAATACACCACCACATTTGCATTATGGGATTTATCTCAGTGGGGAAGGTGCAACCAATCCTTATCCTTATTTAAAGGTAGAAGAATTGGAATAAGTGCAGGTGAATGTAAAAAAAATGTAAAAGATCGCCATCTAAAGAATGAAAAGCATAAAATAGCGTATCTCCCGCTTTTCCTGTTTTTATGAGTTTTGCTTATCGACCAGATATCGATGGCCTGAGAGCTATTGCAGTATCATTGGTTATTTTCAATCACCTGGGCTGGTCATTATTTTCTGGCGGCTATATTGGTGTTGATATTTTCTTTGTCATTTCCGGCTATCTCATCACGACCATTCTGACGCGCGATATTGAGTTGCAGCAATTTTCAATTGCACGGTTTTATAAGAAACGGGTGATCCGTCTGGCACCTGCATATTTTACTGTACTGGCAATTGTCAGTCTGATTGCTTGGCAGGTGATGTTGCCGGGTGAACTGACAGAATATTTCAAAAGTGTCATGTATGCGACTGTACTTATTGCCAATCTGTATATGCGGAATGAGGTAGGAGATTATTTCAGTCCGAATGTAGAAAATGTGCCTTTGTTGCATTTATGGTCATTGGGCGTAGAAGAGCAATTTTATATTTTCTGGCCGCTCTTGCTATGGCTATTTTTGAGTAAAACCTCGCGTAAATATCTTTGGCTCGTCATCAGTGTATTCATTGTCGCTTTGGTTCTATATGCCCAGCAGCAACTGACTCAAAACCCGGCCAAAGCTTATTATAGTATGCCGGTACGGGCATTTGAGTTGTTGATTGGTGCATTGATTAGCTGCTTGCCAAAACCAAATCTGCCAAAAAAACTATTACAGGGATTGGTCTGGGCTGGGGTAAGTGTTCTATTTGCAACTGCAATTTATTTTGATCAGCAAACCCCATTCCCAGGACTGATGGCATTGATCCCGTGTCTTGCAACAGCACTGATTATTTATCTGGGACAATCCATAGCTTCAAGTAATTTATTGCTAAGTAATCGTCTTAGTACATGGATTGGCAAAATTTCATATCCTCTGTATTTATGGCACTGGCCAATCATCGTGTTCTTTGGCATTTATATGCTGCCATTGAATCTGGAAAATCAGATTATTATTGTTTTTCTATCATTTATATGTGCATTTCTGACTTATAAACTGGCTGAAACACCACTGAAACGCTTTGTGATGGCTGCAAATTATAAAGTGATTATTCTTGGATTTCTGTTACCTGCAGCCAGTTTTATTGCGATCGCCCAAACCATCAAAACACATGAAGGTTTCCCGGAGCGTTTTCCGCAGTCTGTATATGCAAAACAGGAAGCATTACATACCTATGCTCATGTGATTCGCAGTAACTGTATGGATACCGCGGATCCAAATGTTTTGCCCAGTGCTCAAGATTGTGTCTTAGGGCAATCTAAAGAAGATATTGATTTCTTGTTGATTGGCGATTCGCATGCTAATGCCTATACTGCAATGCTAGATGAATGGGCAAAGGATGCTGATTTACGTGGTTATGATGCAACGCAAAGTTCAACTTTTTATCTGCCAGGTGTGCAGCGATTTGAGTTAAAGCTGAATCAATGGAAAGAACTGACCAAATTCCAAAAACGTAATGATGCTATTACTGCACATCTTAAAGAAACCCATTATCCAATGATTATTCTGGCGGGATCTTATGCGCAGTATTTTGACGATGATGTAAAACTTAAAGATAGTGTCCATCATACTGAGGAAGAGATATTTAAAGCAGGTTTGATAAAAGCCTTAGAAATTGCCCATCAATCTAGTGATCAGGTGGTGCTAATTAATGATGTACCACATCTAGACTGGGAAGGGATTCCATCTGATTGTAATATTCGTAAAGAGATTTTTCATCGAGACGCTTCATGTACAGTTTCTCGAAAAAGTTATGAAGCACATTTAAAGCAATTCAATCAGATTTTGGCAGAAGCAAAACTGAAATATCCGCAATTGAAAATCGTTGATCCAACCAAAGTCATCTGTGATCAGCAGGCATGTAAAACGATGCTGAATGATGTGCCTTTGTATCGTTTTAAGGATGATAATCATCTTAATGATCAGGGTTCACGGCAATTGGGTGTTGAATATCTAAAACAGTTTGGTAACCCGCTTAAAGATTTGAAGAAAGATTAAATGGAATAAAACCACGTTTAATGATGTGGTTTTATTCCCTGGGATTTGGGGCATTGACCGATTTTAATCTTTATTTAATTCTTTTCTTCTTGAACAGAAATCGGTTGCTCATTCGTCTTATATTTGGAAGAACGTGTATTCCAGAACAGTTGCAAAGTTCCGGCTAATAAAACTAAAGCGGCCAGCATAAACTGTTGATGGTAGTTCAATCCTAGATATTGCAGGGAGCTAAAACTCAATCCTCCAATCAGCTGAACAGCAGCAAAACATAGAGTCGCAATGCTCCAAAGCTTTTTATAGGCCAGTCCATACAGCTGCAAAATGGTATAAGAAGTGAGGAAAACCACAGCGGGATTCAACATTCCGGTAAAAAAAGAAGAACTGAAAGTGAGAAACGGATTAGCATTTAGAGTCGCAATGAAAATCGCCAGAATATATACACTATAAAGAATCTTCAGGGCAGTAAAATTGCCAAATTTTCTTGCAAGAACATAAGCAGAAAAAGCACCTAAGGCACTGCCCAATCCATATAGAATCCAGTTAAAGTTAATCCAGAACAAGCTTAATCCTAGTTCATGGCTGAGATAGTCAATCCAGAACAGGGAATGCGGAATATAGGCAAATGCACTACAGGCATAAACCGCCAGTAAACTATAAAAGACTGTATTTAAAGGTGCTTGCGCAGGATGAGAAACAGATTGTTTAGCTAGATAGGGTTTAAATTGTGGTATCAGTAGGCTTAAGCAGATACAAATCATCAGGGCAAACCCACATAAGATCAGCCAGGCCGTACGTATGGAAATCTGGTCAAGATAAGGCAAAAACAGGGTAGCTAATAAAACCCCTAATCCAATCCCGCTAAAACCAATAAAATTGATTTTAAAACGGTCTTTTAAATCACAGCACTGAGCCACGACACTTGGTGACAAAATCATGAGCAGGCCACCACTAATACCGGAAATCACGCGCCAGCTGATATACCAGATTTCAGAAAACCCTGAAAAAGCGCAACAGAATAGGCTAACCATTCCAGCTATTGCAGCAAGCTGGATATAAGTACTCATGCTTCGGTCTTGGGGCAAGCGCATCGCTGCAAAAGCACCGATTAAATAGCCCAGCAGATTGGCACTACCCAAAAGACTGGCAAAGCTCGTGCTCCAGGCAAAGGCTTCACGTGTACCAGGTAACAATGCGGTATAGGAAAAACGCAGAATGCCGATGCCTAAGCACATGCTCAGGCAGAGAAAAAGGCTAAGCTTGACCGTATTTGAGAACATCCATGCACTCTTGGATTTTTATATTTGTTCAAAAAATAGCATGAATCATCAAGCTAAAGGAGAAAAGGCTGAATAGATTTTATTAAAAAAAGAAACTCTAGATTAACAGCATGCTTCTATTGTAAATATCTGTAAAGCTTATCGCGGAACTTTTTAGACAATAAAAAACCGCATTCATGAATGCGGTTTTTTGGAATTAATTTTATAAATTAACGCATTTTTGCCAAGAAACGGCCTAAACGGGTAATCGCTTCACGCAGTTCATTTTCTGCTGGCAGGAATACCACACGGAAGTGATCCGGTGTTGGCCAGTTGAAGCCAGTACCTTGAACCAATAGAACTTTTTCGGCACGTAACAGATCAAGCATCAGTTTCTCGTCATCCTCAACTGGATAGATTTCAGGATCAAGACGAGGGAAACAGTACATCGCACCTTCAGGTTTTACACAAGATACCCCTGGAATCTCGTTCAGCATTTCCCAGGCAATATTGCGCTGTTCATATAGACGGCCACCTGGGCGGATCAGGTCATTAATAGACTGATAGCCACCGAGTGCAGTCTGAATTGCATATTGTGCTTGGTGATTCGCGCAAAGACGCATTGAAGCCAGCATATCTAGGCCTTCAATGTAGTCCATTGCCCGTGATTTATCACCAGTAATCGCCATCCAGCCTGAGCGATAGCCAGCAATACGATAGGCCTTAGATAAACCGTTGAACGATACACATAATTGCTTGCCTGCGAGTGAAGCTACTGACACATGTTCAATGCCATCGTAAACGATCTTGTCATAGATTTCGTCTGCAAACAGGATTAAGTCATATTTCTTCGCCAAATCAACGATTTGCTGTAATATATGACGCGGATAAACCGAACCGGTCGGGTTATTTGGGTTGATAATCACGATCCCGCGGGTATTTGGCGTGATTTTGCTTTCCATATCCGCAATATCTGGATACCAGTGATCTTCTTCATCACATTTATAGTGAATCGCAGTACCGCCAGACAGGTTCACTGCCGCAGTCCATAATGGATAATCCGGCATTGGAATCAGCATTTCATCACCGTCATCCAGTAGGCCTTGCATCGCCATTACAATCAGTTCAGATACGCCATTGCCGACATACACGTCGTTCACGTGCATATCCAGAATGCCTTTTTGCTGGTAATACTGGCAGATCGCTTTACGTGCCGGGAAAATCCCTTTGGAATCCGTATAACCAATCGCATTTGGCAGGTTCAGTGCAACATCATTAATGATTTCTTGCGGGGCTTCAAAGCCGAATGGGGCGGGATTCCCGATATTCAGTTTAATAATTTTATGTCCGGCTTCTTCCATCTCGTTGGCCGCTCGTAACACTGGTCCGCGAATGTCGTAGCAAACATGCTCAAGCTTAGACGATTTCTTGATCTCGCGAGGGGGGGTGTTACCAATACCGGACATAATTCCATCCAATTAATTTTTAAGTTAAACCTATAGATTACGCAAATATCACAATCTATGCTGAAATTTCGCTAGAAATTTTTTCATCTCTAGCGTAAATATGGAAGTACTGAAGCATGACATTGAATGTCAAAGATTTAAAGGAGTTAGTGATGGGAAAACTCAATAAAACAGACCGGGAATGGCAAAGAGAGTTATCACCAGAAGAGTTTCGCATTACGCGTGAAAAAGGAACTGAACCGGCATTCACAGGTAAGTACTGGAATACAAAACAGGAAGGGACTTATGTCTGCCGTTGCTGTGGTACACCACTGTTTTCTTCAACCACTAAATATGACAGCGGTTGCGGTTGGCCAAGCTTCTATCGTCCTGTGAGCAGCTCAGTTGTAGAAGAATTACCTGATACTTCACATGGTATGGTGAGAACAGAAATTGTTTGTCATCATTGTGATGCACATTTGGGACACGTTTTCCCGGATGGTCCGGAACCGACTGGCTTACGTTATTGTGTAAACTCGGCCTCTTTAGAATTACAAACACAAGAAAAAACTGACGAGGAAACTTATCCATGACCAGCATTTATCAGTTTGAAGCTGAGTTGTTAGATGGGAAAAACAAACGGCTTGCAGATTATGAAGGAAAAGTACTTTTAATCGTAAATACCGCGAGTAAATGTGGTTTCACTCCACAATTTGCAGGTCTGGAAAAGCTTTACCAGAAATATAAAGAGCAGGGACTGGAAGTTTTAGGTTTTCCATGCAACCAGTTTGGCGGACAGGATCCAGGTTCAAATGAACAGATCGGGGAATTTTGCCAGAAAAATTATGGGGTTTCTTTCCCAATGTTTTCCAAGGTAGATGTTAAAGGTCCGGAAGCGCATGCAATCTTCCGTTACTTGACCAATAATTCCAAAGGAATTCTAGGAAATGGCATTAAGTGGAATTTCACCAAATTTCTGATTGGTCGTGATGGCAAGGTATTAAACCGTTTTGCACCTACCACCAAACCTGAAGATCTCGAAACAGAAATTGAAAAGGTTTTATAAGTTTATTTGAAATGTCTAATTTCTAATGAATAGAAAATAAGTGAAATAGAAGAATAATTTGTAGCCAAAATCCATAAAAAACCCACTTCTGGAAAGTGGGTTTTTTATTTGTGTTTAGATCTTAAAAGATTAAAGAATCGCTTTTAAACGCTGAATTACCTGTTCACATTGTGCCAGATCAGCCACCAATGCCAGACGCACATGATTTTCACCCGGGTTACCTTGCGTAGTTTCACGAGACAGATAACGGCCTGGCAATACTTTGATATGCGCTTTTTCCATCAACATTTTGGCAAAAGCTTCATCATTGTCCACTTTGAGCCAATAGTAGAAACCCGCATCCGGTTTTTTCAGCGGAAGCAAGTGCCCCAATTCTTTCTGGAACAGATCGAACTTGGCACGATACTGTACCCGGTTTTCTTCCACATGCGCTTCATCACTCCAGGCTGCAATTGATGCTAACTGGTGTTGCACCGGCATCGCTGCACCGTGATAAGTACGGTATTGCAGATAAGGTTTGAGTAAAGTGGCATCACCTGCAACAAAGCCTGAACGCATGCCTGGCAGGTTGGAGCGTTTAGATAGAGAATGGAAAACGACACAGTTTTTATAGTCATCTCGGCCAATCTCGGCACACACTTCCAGTAAACCTGTCGGTGCTTCATCAAACCAGAGTTCTGAATAGCATTCATCAGAAGCAATGACAAAATCATATTTGTCTGACAGTGCAATCAGCTTTTTAAACTGCTCTTTAGAAAGAACAGCACCTGTTGGGTTGCCCGGTGTACACACAAATAACAGGGCAGTTTTTTCCCAGACTTCAGCCGGAACTGAATCAAAGTCGCCTAAGTAGTCATTTTCTTCAGTACAGTTAATGAAATAAGGTTTTGCACCTGCAAGCAGGGTAGCACCTTCATAAATCTGGTAGAAAGGGTTTGGCATCACCACATAAGGCGCATCTTCACGATTAATCAGCGCCTGAACAAAAGAAAAGATTGCTTCACGGGTACCAGAGACCGGTAATACATTGCTGTCTGCACTGATGCTATTCAGTTTAAAACGACGAGTCAGCCAGTTGGCAATGCTTTCTCGTAATTCAGGTAAGCCTTTGCTGTTCGGATAAGTCGATAGATGCTGAAAATTATCAATAATCGCCTGTTTCACAAACTCGGGTGCTGGATGCTTTGGTTCACCAATTGAAAGGGGAATCAAAGGCATATTCGCAGGCTGGATATCCGCAAAAAGTTTATTCAACTTTTCAAACGGATATGGATGCAATAAAGACAAGCTAGAGTTCATGAATGTGTTACCGAGCAGTGTGTTAGTGTTGAGCATTGACCTGATGTGAGGCCTCATCTAGAGCAGCTTTTAATGCCGCTGCAAAATTGTCAGACTCTATTTGGGTCATTGGGCTGCCATCTTTTTTGGTGACAAAGAAAATATCTTCAGCACGTTCGCCAAGCGTAGCAATTTTGGCAGAGTGAATATCCAGACCCTGCATCATAAATAAACCGCCAATTTTCGCAAGTAAACCAGGATGGTCAAGTGTCGCAATTTCAACCATATTCTGGTTTAAAGCTTCATTAAGGGTGATATCGACGGTATTTTCAATATCAAAATGACGTAACTGACGCGGAATCCGGCGCTGCATCAGACCTGGATATTCATCAGAATGACTTAAGGCATCCTGTAAGGCTTCAATGACAGTTGCCTCACGTTCCGGATCGGTCAATAACGTGCCAAAACGGTCAAGGACGACATAGGTATCCAAACTGAAAGCTTTGGTTGCGGTAATAATCCGGGCATCCTGAACGTCCAGATTCATGCGATCCAGAACAGCAACCGTGGTAGCGAACAGATTTGGTTTGTCTTGGGTATAGATGAAGATCTGCACGGCATCCTGTGCATATTTACGATGTGCACGCATTAATACCAATGGTGCAGGATTATCGCCATGTTCCAGAATGGCGCGGGTATGCCAGGCGATTTCATCGGCAGATTCTTTCAGGAAGTAGTCATCGCCCAGTTCCTGCCAGACTTTTTCGACATCATAAAGCGAGAAATGTTCCACTAGACGTTCACTGGCTTCGAACTTGGTATCTTCAATCAGCATCTGGTAATCAACCGGACGGCCCAAGCCAGAACGAATCACATCACGCGCATGCGTATAGAGTTGACGCATCAAAGATGAACGCCAGGTATTCCAGAGTTTTGGATTGGTCGCATTAATATCTGCCACGGTTAGGGTATACAGATAATCCAGATGCTCCATATCTCCCATTTTTTCAGCAAATTCTTTGACCACATCCGGATCGGAAATGTCTTTTTTCTGTGAGGTCACTGACATGGACAAATGGTTTTCAATCAGCCAGGCAACCAGATTGCATTCACGTTCGGTAAAGCCATGGGTACGGCAGAACTGAATCGCATCGGCTGCACCAAGCTCACTATGATCACCGCCACGACCTTTGGCAATGTCATGGAAAATAGCCGCTAGATAAACAATGTCACGACGTGCCAGACGCTGGAACACGGAGCTGACCACTGGGAATTCTTTGGCAAATTCGGGTTCTTTGAAGCGGTTCAGATTGCGGATCAAGAGCAGGGTATGTGCATCCACGGTATAGATATGGAACAGGTCATATTGCATCAAGCCGGTAATCTGTCCGAAAGCCGGAATATATTTGCCCAGAACACCATAACGTTTCATCGCAACTAGCGTTTCGTACAGGCGATGCGGTGAACGAATGATGGCCATAAACAGGGCTTGGTGTACCGCATTATCACGGAAATCCTGATCAATACGTTTAGCTGCCAGGGTAAGCAGACGTAAAGTACGAGCACGAATGCCCTCAATTTCAGGACGATTGGCCAGCAAATAGAAAATTTCCAGAATGGCACTTGGCTTTTCCGAGAAAATCTTGTGATGTTGAACTGCTAACTTGCCATCGACCAGTTTAAAGTTTTCATTAATTTCTTCAATCTGGCGTTCATATTGGGGTAAACGTGGGGTAATGACTGATTCATTAAAATAAGCCAGTAGCATTTCATTCAGAGTCGAAACCTGCTGCGCGCTACGGTAATAGCGCTTCATGAACTGTTCGATTGGATAGTTCGGTGACTGACCTTCTTCACGGGTATAGCCAAACATCGCTGCAATATCCCGTTGATAATCAAACAGCAGGCGGTTTTCATCGCGCTTGGTCAGGCGGTGTAAATGATGACGAATTTCCCAGAGAAAGCTTTCAGCTTCTTCGAGTACGGCAAGTTCAAACTCTGAAATAAAGCCCAGATGCACCAGGTCATAAATACGGTTGACACGGAAATGACGTTTGGCAATCCAGCCAATCTGGTTAATATCACGGATACCGCCCGGTGCATTTTTAATATCCGGTTCCAGATTGCTTTCAGTATTATTGTGCTGAGCATAGCGTTTGTGCTGCTCGTCCATTTTCGCATCAAAAAAGGTTTTATCAGTCCAGGTTTGTGACACGATCCGGCGTGGCCACTTGGTTAAATTTTCATTGCCAATAATCAGACGTGCCTCGATCAAGGACGTCGCTACAGTAAGGTCGCTGCTGGCCTGATTGACACATTCATTGATGGTACGAACACTGATGCCCGGTTTGAAATTGCCCACATCCCAAAGCGAAGAAATAAAGCTGGAGATCAGCTTTTCCTGCTCTGAAGTGAAATCATCTTCTGAGAGGATCATGATATCGACATCTGAATATGGCAGCATTTCGCGGCGGCCATAACCGCCGACTGCGAAAAGCGCCAAATCGGTCTGATCAAGTTCAGCATGATTCCACAGAAATTGCAGGGCTTCATCAATCAGGTTAGAACGGGCCTGAATGATGTCACGGATGGACTGTCCATTTTCAAAACATTCCTGAAGCTGATTTTCTACATCGCTACGCCATTGATTGATCGCTTTGATGTCATTGTGACTTTTAATGTAATTCAGCAGCGGGGAGGTATTGATCATGAACAGTGGTCCGTTGTATTTACTTAATTTTGATGAACATTAACTTGGTCAGCAACCTGTTGAGCCAGCTCGCGAGCCTGTTCAATGCTTTCTGCACGCGCAGTCGCGACACCCATACGGCGGCGTTTAAAACCTTCAGGTTTACCAAACAGGCGTAAATCGGTATCGGCATGGGCTAAAGCAAGATTCAGGCCAGAAAATGAAAGATTGCGATCATCGACACCTGCGTAAATCACGGCACTGGCAGCCACACTATGGCGAGCTGTATTGACTGGTAGGCCTAAAATAGCACGGGCATGCAGTTCAAATTCACTCTGGAACTGGGAAGCTAATGTAACCAGACCAGTGTCATGCGGGCGAGGTGAAACCTCACTAAACCATACTTTGTCGCCTTTGACAAAGAGTTCTACACCAAAAATACCGCAACCGCCCAATGCTGTGGTAACTTTATTCGCGATACGTTTTGATTCTTCCAAAGCTGCCGGGCTCATTGGCTGAGGTTGCCAGCTTTCTACATAGTCACCTGAGTCCTGACGGTGTCCAATCGGATCACAGTAAGAGGTTTCGATTTCGCCAGTTTGAGGATTTTTAGCCCGCACAGTAAGCAGGGTAATTTCAAAATCAAAATCAATCTGTGACTCGACAATCACTTTGCCCTGATTAACTCGACCACCTGTTTGCGCATATTCCCAGGCAGCATCGACTTCTTCAAAACTTTTCACGCGAGATTGGCCTTTACCTGAAGAAGACATCACCGGTTTCACAAAGTTTGGATAACCAATGTCATCACAGGCTGCGCGGAAAGATTCCAGAGAATCGGCGAAGCGATAAGCAGACGTCGGTAAGCCTAGTTCTTCAGCTGCCAGACGACGAATGCCTTCACGGTTCATGGTCAGGTTCACTGCTTTGGCAGAAGGAATTACAGTTGCAATATTCTGTTCTTCGATTTCAACCAATACTTCAGTTGCAATCGCTTCAATTTCAGGAACAATGAGATGCGGCTGAATTTTTTGAATGAGCTGTTTGAGTTCCGCTGCATCTGCCATATTTAAGGCATAAGAAAAATGTGCCACCTGCATGGCAGGAGCATCTGCATAACGATCTGCAGCATGAACTTCTACACCTAAACGTTGCAAGGAAATCACCACTTCCTTACCTAGTTCTCCTGAACCTAGCAATAGAACTTTAAAAGCTGAAGATTGAAGAGGAGTACCAATAGTCACGTTCATGTGTATTATCCATGCTTGATTTTATGGACTTTTAGCATAACAGAACTCAATGCCGAGATAAGCCGAGTTTCATACAAAATTGTGATATTGGCCAGCAGTTTTATTTATAAAAGTTTATAGAGAATCGCATCTGAAATCAGGCAGTTTGCTTTACTGTATTTTTCACAGGGTTTAAATGATAAATCCGGTTTTGCGGATTGAGTTTTTCCATATGCAAAATTTGCTTGTCATTGAGCTGAAGTTGATGGAGAAGTTTCAGACTCTGTATTCTCTTAAAGGCGTAAAAGGGAATGACAAAAGGACAGATAAAACCAAATATCCATAGCAATAAACCAAATCCTGAAAATTGCAGTGCATCGTGGAATACAGTGAAAAAGTGGAATTGATGATTTGACACTGCGACAAGTGCAAAAAATAGAAACAGTAAAATTATACTAAAGCAAAATACATAAATGAGATTTGGAATGCCTTTATGTAACAGGCTCCATCGGCTAAAAATGATTTGTTTAGGATGCAGATGGATCACCTGTTGAGTCTGATTGTAGAGGGCAATGATTTTATTTTTGCCATGCTTCTGAATATAAATGACACAGATATGATCTGCGGGTTCAGCAACCACTTCTACAAAATGACCAGTAAAATTCTGTGCATTGATAAAACATTCAAAATAACAGCCGGGTAATTCGTATTGATTAAAAATAGCTAACATTTCATCACGTCGATGATGAATAAATATTTTCCCTTCGAGCTTTTGCTTTGGCTCGAACATGCCAATATTTTCCTTATTTTTTTCTTCTTATATAAAAAAGACTTATGCCTTTAATTTAGCATAAGTCTTGAATGAGATTTCTAATTTTCTAAAAAGCTTAAAAAGGCACAGAGATATACGTATAAATCAGGCCATAGGTTAAGGCTGCAGTTAAGGTCGCCATGACGATTTTCTTGAACTTAAAATATAGTCCGGCCAGCACAATAAAACCGATCAGCATGGCAAAGCTTTTATCTGGCGTTTCCAATAAGGGCGGTAAGGTCGCCACAACCAGCATGGAACTGATAGCAGCAATCCCAATTGAACCCAAAGCAATTTTCAGCCATAGCGCACCACGTTTTTGCGAACCCTGCTGAAATTTTTGAATTACATAGAAAGGGCCAAAACGTGAGGCAAAATTGGCAATCCCGACAATAATTCCGACCAAGATAATTTCAAGATTCATGATTGATCTCCTGCATATTCAGGATCTGGTTTTTTCAGCACATAGTGCTTGAACAGGCCGGCCAAAATGCCGGAACTGATGCCGATAAAGATCGCAGCGGACAGATCGATAAAATAACAGGCAACTGCTGAGACAATAATCGTGATGGTCACCACAAAGGTGTGTTTCTTTTCAAAGGCTGCCAATAAGAAACTTAAGAACAGGGCAGGTAGCAGGAAATCTAAAGCCGCCTGCAAGAATTGTGGCAAATTACTGACTTGATCAGCAAATAATCCACCTAAAAATGAACCTGTCGCCCAAGACAGCCAGCTAAACAGACTTAGACCTAACATCCATGATTCTGACCATTCTTGGCGCCGTTGCGACAGCTTGATCATACCTGAAGCAAAGACTTCATCAGTAAGACCCCAAGCCCAGACTGCGGTTTTCTTCAGGTTTAAACGATCTTGGATCAGGTTTTGTAAAGCTGGGCCGTATAAAAGATGGCGAATGTCCAAAGCAATCACGGTCAGTGCCGTCATCCAGATCGATGTACCGCTACCAAGTAGTGCTACAACTAAAAACTGACTGGCACCGGCATACATGGAGCAGGATAAAAATAAAGCTTCCCAAGCAGTAAAGCCGAACTGGGTGGCAGAAACGCCAAAGGCAAAGGAGACCGGAAGGTAAGTAAATATAATGGCCTGGCTATCTTTGGCACCTTGCCAGAAACCGGCAGGTTGCATCGCTACTGGATTGTGGTCAGACACAAAACACCTTAAGGGAGAGAGTTAAAACAGGGATTAAATCAAGATTGTGTATTGTACGCGAATTTACTAGCATAGTGCCGAAATGTTTAACTGGCGATTCTGATATGTTGATGTTCAAGACACGTGCAATGCTGGTCGGTGTTTTAATCGGCAGCACCTTATTTCTTCAAGCTTGTGGAAATGACAGTCAAGCGCCAAAGGCCGAAATTAAAGCGGCACCTAAACTCTCCAATGATGCGACGACTTATGCCAATGCTGCATGGCAATTCATGAATGAAGTCGATCCGCTGGTCTATAACAAGGAAATGGAGCAGATCGATGCTCAGGTACGTCAACCGGCCCGTAAATTGAGTACTGACTGGCGCATTAATGTGAAAATGACTGACTCAGTGACGGAAGGAAAATATGCCTTATGTCGCAAAGCTTTAACCAGTCTGGAAATCTGGGCACGTAGCACCGTTGAAAATAGCAGTAGCGTGGCACAAAAACAGGCCGACTATGAGCGTGATAAACAGCAATGTCAGGGAGCTATTGCTCATCCTGAACTGGGAAATACTGATCCAAAGCAGAAAGGTAATGCAGTAGCTGAACAGTCTTAATCGGATTTTATAATCTTCAGGCGGGACTTCGGTTCCGCTTTTTTGTTATAAAAAACGATTCTATTTATATAAATAAACAATAATTAAAATCAAAAAGATTGCCCTGAACCATTAAAAAAGTCCTATAATTGACTCATAATCAAGCGATTTAGAGATAAAAGTTAATTTTTGGAGTCATTTTAAATGTTCAATAAATTGTTTTTAGCGATAAGTATGAGTGCTGTTTTAGTAAGTGGAGTACAAGCTTCTTATGCGTGTGAAGTGGCACCATGTACCAATGGCTTCGATAGCGTCAATGTCTGTGAATTGCGTTCTTAAATTTTAAATCCATCTCCCTATAGAAAAAATTAAACAGCAAAAATTAAAAGAAGCCTCAGAATAAGGCTTCCCATACAATAGACGATCATGTCTTAAAGCAACATGAACAGACGTTCTAGATACAACACTGCTCCGCCCAAAAGTATACTGAGGCCGCAGAGCAAACGTAAAGAGTGCCAAGACATGAGATTACGTCCTACTGTGTTCATTTATGTTGAAAGTGCTTCTAGATAACGGCGATTCACTTCCTTCCAGTTCACAACATTAAAGAAAGCGGCAATATATTCAGGACGACGGTTCTGGTATTTCAAATAGTACGCATGTTCCCAGACATCCAGACCTAGAATCGGGGTATTGCCATGCATGAGGGGTGAGTCCTGATTGGCACTGTTTTCTACAATAATGGTTTGATCAGGTGCCACGCTGAGCCAGGCCCATCCGCTACCAAAACGGGTCAGGGCTGCTTTGGTAAAAGCTTCTTTAAAGGCTTCAAAGCCGCCAAGCTCCTTGTCGATCGCCTGTGCAATTTCACCTTCAGGATTGCCACCTCCACTTGGACTCATTACTGTCCAGAACAGGGAATGGTTGGCATGACCGCCGCCATTATTAATCACATTATTTTTCAGATCTTCAGGGACCTGATTGGCTTTGCTCACCAGTTCTTCTACAGAAAGATCTTCCCATTCTGTGCCTTCAATACCTGCATTGATGTTGTTGATATAAGTTTGATGGTGCTTGGCATGGTGGATTTCCATGGTTTTAGCATCAATATGCGGTTCCAATGCATCATAAGCATAAGGGAGTTCGGGAAGGGTATAGCTCATTTTTAATTGTCCTTAAGCGTGATTGAGTGAGTGGAATTCTCGACTAAATTTTAAAATACGCTTGAGTTGTATTAAATACAATGAGAATTATTATCATTAATGTTATGGGAAGAGATTTTTATAAATAGGATGTAAAGATGCGTATGAGAATAGCAAGAAGCCAAATTTAGTAACAAAAAAGCCCCAGATTTGGGGCTTTTCTTTGGCTTCAACTTATACGTTGAAACGGAAGTGCAGAACGTCACCGTCCTGAACGATATAAGTTTTACCCTCTAGACGCCATTTACCTGCTTCTTTAGCGCCAGCTTCGCCGTTATACTGTACAAAATCATCATAAGCAATACATTCTGCACGGATGAAGCCTTTTTCGAAGTCAGTGTGAATGACACCCGCTGCCTGAGGCGCAGTAGCGCCGACTTTAACCGTCCAGGCGCGAACTTCCTGTACACCGGCAGTGAAGTAAGTTTGTAGGCCAAGCAGTGAATAACCTGCGCGGATCACCACGTTCAGACCTGGCTCTTCCATACCCATTGCTTCCAGGAACTCAGCACGGTCTTCATCTTCAAGCAATGAAATTTCAGCTTCGATCTGGTTGCAAAGCGGAACCACGATTGCATTTTCAGCAGCTGCCAGTTCACGTACCGCATCGAGGTGCGGGTTATTTTCAAAACCGTCTTCTGCCACGTTAGCGATGTACATCGTTGGTTTAAGCGTTAACAAACCAAAGCCACGTACCAGTTTACGTTCGTCATCATCCAGATTTGCTGCACGGGCAGGTTTGCCTTCATCAAGCAAAGGTAGGATTTTTTCAAGAACGGCTTTAGTGGCTACAGCTTCTTTATCGCCACCTTTTGCAGACTTCGCCAGACGAGTCACTGCTTTAGTCACAGTTTCAAGGTCAGCTAGAGCAAGTTCAGTGTTAATCGTTGCGATGTCATCAAGCGGATCAATTTTACCGTTGACGTGAATCACGTTTTCATCTTCGAAACAACGAACAACATGAGCAATTGCATCAGTTTCACGGATATTCGCCAGGAACTGGTTACCCAGACCTTCGCCTTTAGATGCACCAGCAACCAGACCCGCGATGTCCACAAATTCCATGGTAGTTGGTACCATGCGTTGTGGTTTTACGATTTCAGCAAGTTTATCCAAGCGTGGATCTGGTACAGGCACGATACCGGTGTTTGGTTCAATCGTACAGAATGGGAAGTTTTCCGCAGCAATTGCAGCTTTAGTTAATGCATTGAAAAGCGTAGATTTACCAACGTTAGGCAGGCCTACAATACCACAATTAAAACCCATGAAATAACTCACAAAGCGTTATATAAAAATTGCCAGTGATTTTACATGAAAGCCATGACAAAGTCAGGTCATGGCTGGGTGCTTTGTTGAAAACTTATGAAATAGATGTTTTTAAATTTTACGTTTATCGAGCTGATTCGATAGGGTGTCACCAGTGGCCTGAACCAGCATGACCAGAATCACCAGCACCACAATCACCGCCAGCATGATCTGCATGTCAAAACGCTGATAACCATAACGGTAGGCAATGTCGCCCAGACCACCGGCACCAATAGCACCGGCAATTGCTGATGAGTTAATCATGGTCACCAAAGTGACGGTAAAACCGGCCACAATCCCTGGTAAAGCTTCAGGTAATAGCACATGCCAGATAATTTGCTTACGGTTACAGCCAATCGCTTGAGCCGCTTCAATCAGTCCCTGATCTACTTCACGTAAACTCACTTCAGCAATACGCGCAAAGAAAGGAGTCGCGGCCAACGTTAAAGGTACAACTGCTGCCCAGACGCCATAGCTGGTGCCTACAATCCAGCGGGTAAGGGGAATTAAAGCGACCATTAAAATCAGGAAAGGCACCGAACGGGTAATATTTACAATCCAGCCCAGAGCCTGATTAATGGGTTTGGATGGATAGATCCCGTGTTCAGATGTACTGACCAGTACTACTGCCATCGGTAAACCAATCAGAAAGGCAACGATTGCGGATACACCAACCATGATGAGGGTATCGGTGGTTCCTGTTAGTAATAAATCAATGAGTTGGTCGTGCATAGCCAATCACCTCAATCTGTGCAATGTGTTGTTTTAGTTTTTGCTGAAGTAAGTCAGTATCCAGATTTAGATCGGCAACTGCGACAATCAGGCTACCGACCAGATGATTCTGGATGCTGTCGATATGACTTTGATAGAGATGCACCGGATGCTCGAACTGTTCGAAAATCACTTTCAAATCTGGGGAATACTGAACACTAGAGGCATAGCGCAGTTTGATAATGCTATGCGTGGTATCTGTTGTCACTTCAGGACTGATCGAAAATGGCAGTTCCAGCTGTTCCAGATTCAGCAGTTCCTGGGTAATCTGCTGCTGTGGATTGGAAAACACTGACCAGACTTCACCCGCTTCAACAATTTCACCTTTTTCAATCACGACGACTTGATCGCAGATTTCACGAATGACCTGCATTTCATGGGTGATTAGTACAATAGTGATGCCGAGTTTCTGGTTGATTTCTTTCAGTAAAGACAGCACCACTGAGGTACTTTCCGGATCCAGTGCAGAAGTGGCTTCATCACAGAGTAGAATTTCCGGGTGATGCACCAGCGCGCGGGCAATACCGACACGCTGTTTTTGGCCACCGGATAGCTGAGAAGGGTAGTTCTGAGCCTTATCGCTTAAGCCGACCAGTTGCAGCACTTCGTTTACACGCGCATCAATGTCTGATTTTTTATAATTTGCAACTTTTAAAGGCAGAGCTACATTTTCCCAGACGGTTTTGGCAGACATCAGGTTGAAGTGCTGAAAAATCATGCCAATACGCTGACGAAGCTGGATCAGTTCAGCATGGGTTAAGCCAGCCAAATCCTGCTGATGGATATGGATATGACCTTCGCTAATCTGTTCCAGACCATTTAGGGTACGTAGCAGCGAGGATTTCCCCGCACCACTTTTCCCGATAATCCCGAAGATCTTGCCTTCAGGAATATCCAGATTGATGTTTTTCAAGGCATGTACCGATTTGCCTTGTACCTCATAGTATTTATTCAGGTCACGGATTTTGATATGTGGGACGGAAAACGCCACCTGAGAACCAAAACTCACCATAGTATTCACCTTATTTCCAGCCTTCAAACCACATACCAGTACCAAAATCCTGGTCCAGAATTGCTTTGACTTTTTCAGAATTCTGGAAAGCTTTTACGAAAGTCGCCAGTTTCTGGTTTTTATCTTCATAGTCTTTGCGTGTCACAAACAGAATGGCGTATTTCTTGTCGATTGGATCCAGGAACAGAGCATCATGTGGATCTGCTGCTTTAGCAAGTTTTAGATAATGTGGATAACCAAAGATCAGATCAGCTTCATTCAAGGCATGTGCCGTTTGTGGGCCTTCAACTTCAATAAACTGCAACTGTTTAGGATTATTCTTGATGTCCTTAACGGTTGATAATTCATTGTTGATATTTTTCAGTTCAATCAGTTTTGCACGGTTAAGAAGGATCAAGGCACGTGCCAGATTCACCGGATCATTTGGAATGACCACACGGGCATTTTGTGGTAACTCATCCAGCGATTTATATTTCTTAGAATATAAACCGACATGGCTACCCGTACCGGGCGCGAAACTATGTAGATCGAAGTTGGTTTCGCGAATGACATTTCTTAAGTACACACTTTGTTGAAAAAAGTTGACATCAATATCACCGTTTTGTACCGCGACATTGGGTGCATGCCAGTCGGAAAATTCAACCAGTTTCACATTAATACCTTGCGGTTTCAGTTCATCAGCCACACTTTGCAATAAGTCTGCATAAGGTGGGCTAATGCCAATGGTCAGTACATCTTCCTGCTGCTGACCCTTGGTCCAACGGTAAGCCGCCAGACCAAGAATAAGTGCGAGGATGACGCCGCCAATGATCCACTTCTTTGCATTCGAATTTGACGAATTTACTTGTGTCATAACTACACCTTATTTCCAGCCCGGGAACCAGAGTTTCGCACCGAAGTCAGCATCTAATGCTTCCTTCACGCGAGGTGAGTTCTGATAGATTTCAACAAATTTTTTCAGCTTGTCATTTTTGTCCTGATAGTCCTCACGTACCGCAAATAGGATCGCGTAACGGTTGTCTTTGTTAGAGTCAAATAACAACGCTTGTTCTGGATCAGCTGTTTTAGCCAGACGTAGATAGTGCGGGTAACCGAAAGCCAGATCAACATCATCAATGGCACGTGCAGTTTGCGGACCTTCAACTTCAACGAACTGTAGATTCTTCGGATTCGCTGCAATATCTTTCAGGCTAGACAGGTGGTTATTTGGATCTTTCAATGTCACCAGATTCGCTTGTTGTAATAACAGCAGAGCACGGCCCTGGTTGACTGGATCGTTTGGTACTACAACTTTCGCGCCGTCTTTTAGCTTATCCAGACTGTTAATTTTCTTGGAATATAGGCCAACATGCGTCGCTGCACCTTTGGCAAAAGCTTTGATTTTAAAATCAGTTTCTTTTTTAGCATTATCTAAAAACGGCTGATGCTGGAAGAAGTTGGCATCAATATCGCCATGATTCAGGGTGATATTCGGTGTATTCCAGTCCGAGAACTCGACCAGTTTGACATTGATGCCTTGCTGTTTGGCTTCTTCGGCTGCGACTTGTAAAGGTTTAGCGAAGGACGGGCTGATCCCAATCACCAGTTCATCCGAACCGGATTTCTTTTGCTGGTTCCACACCACCAGTCCGATAATCACGGCGGCAATAATCACCCCAATCATGGTGAATTTTGTTTTAGCGGTTTGTGCCATATTGCACCTCAAAATAAATTTATGCTGATTGTTTTTGCTTTAAGTTTGTGTTCGCGGTAGAGGCAGAGTTTTGACATCGGAATTGCTGTACTGGATGCGCGCTAGGTAAGCGGTCACCTTGCTGAAACAGTTTGTGTCTGAAACTGCCTTGTTCATATTCAGTTTTATAGCGTCCGCGCTGCTGTAATTCAGGAATCACAAATTGGATAAAATCCTGATGCGATTCAGGTGCCACCGTGCGGGTCAGGTTGAAGCCATCAATACCAGTTTCATCAATCAGCTGAATCAGTTTTTCTGCCACCGTTGCGCCACTACCTACGATCAGTGGATAACGACCACCCAGCTCATGTTGAGCTTTTAGGTCATTGGGTGTGATCTGTTGCTCTTTGAATTTGTCATTAACCGTCGCAATACTATTGGTCTTCTTGTAAGGAATTGGTTCATCATCAGCAAATTTGGACAGGTCAATGCCAACTGAGCTGGAATAATGTGCAAGACCTGCTTCAGGGCTGGCATAGGCGCGATATTCATCCAGCTTTTGCTGTGCTAGTTCATCCGTTGCTGCAGTGACCACGGTAATGCCGACAAAAATCTTGATCGCTTCAGGATCACGACCTTGTTCAGTGGCCTGACGACGAATCTGATCCACCTGTTTTTTGATTTTGTCTGGATGATCTCCGCCAATAAACATGCCTTCAGCATGCTGGGTGGCAAAAGCCATACCACGCGGTGAAGCCCCTGCCTGGAACAGCACCGGCGTACGTTGAACAGAAGGGGAAACCTGGAATACACCCTGGCTGCGATAGAACTGGCCCTGATGATTGATCTGATGAACCTTGGCTGGATCAGTAAAAATTCGATTTTGCTTATCTTTTAAAACCGCATTATCTTCCCAAGAGCCTTCCCAGAACTTGTAACACAGTTGTAAAAATTCCTCAGCCTGTTCATAACGCAGGTCATGATCTTTCAAACCATTTTCACCAATCAGGCGCTGCGCACTGTCTAGATAACCCGTGACAATATTCCAGCCGATACGGCCATGGGTCAGGTGATCCAGACTGGCAAAGCGGCGGGCGAACTGATATGGCGATTCATAGCTGAGATTCACCGTGACACCAAAACCGAGATTCTCAGTGACTGCTGCCATGGCAGATACCAACGTGCTTGGGTCATGGCTGGGTAACTGAATGGATTCTCTTAGAGTCAGGTCAATGCCGTTCTGATAGACATCATAGACTCCGGTAATGTCGGCAATGAACAGGCCGTCAAACAGACCTTTTTCCAGCGTTTTCGCCAGATCAGTCCAGTAGCTCAGTTCATTAAAACGGTGTGATTCATCCCGCGGATGAGCCCACAAGCCATGATTGATATGACCCACGCAGTTCATATCAAAAGCGTTCAGCAGGATTTTTTTAGTTTTCGAGTTTGTTGTAGTCTTTGTCATTACAATGTCCCCCGGCGTGGAGGCAGAACACCATTCAGCAAATAATTGGCGATAAAATAGTATTTCCATCGTGAAGCATCATGCAGGGTATGCACGCGGGCATTACGCCAGAAACGATCCAAGCCATCTTCGCGCTGGCTACCACGACTGCCAGCCAGTTCAATCAGCTTCGATGATGCTTTTAATGCGGTTTCAGAACTGTGTGCACGCACTTTGGCTACATCTAGAGAGGCTTTGGCAACACTGACCTCAGTCGGAGCAACCTTGGCGGCATCAACAGAGCGGGCGGCCTGTTTGAGTAACACTTCAGAAGCACGCACATCAGCTACCACACGGCCCAGTTCAAGTTTGGTCAGCGGATCATCGGTGGCCTTGTCCACACCAGAATCAATCCACGGACGCGCCTGACGTACACGGTCCAAGGTTTCCTCAAATGCAGCACGGGCAATGCCGGTTTCAATGGAGGCATGTAGCAATTGTGCGAAAGGACCGGAAATGGTTGGGCGGGAATAGGCCTTATCAAAACGTACCACATCTTCCTCAAGCACCTGCACGTTGTCGAATTTCACCGTGCCGCTGCCAGTGGTACGCTGGCCAAAACCGCTCCAGTCATCAATCAGGGTCAGACCTTCACTGTCACGTGGGACAAAGGCCAGGAATTGCTGTTCGCTTTCATGCACGACCAGTGTCGGAATGCGGTGCGCAAACAGGCTGCCGGTGCAATAGAATTTTTCGCCGTTAATGACATAACCTTGCTCGGTTTTGCGAATCGCAGTTTGGCGCTGTGCAGCAGTCTTGGTCTTGAATTCAGCCAAGGCATTACCAAAACGAGCACCTTTTAAGACTTCGGCATAGAGTTTCTGTTTTTGTTCCTCCGTGCCGTTATTGCGCAGGATTTCCAGACCATAGAAATGGTTTTGCGGAATCTGACCGATTGATCCATCCACACCGCTCATCAGGGCAATCACTTGTGCCACCGTATAGCTAGATACTTCTGCACCACCATATTCTTTAGGTACAGTAATCGCCCAGAGTCCGGACTGGCTATAAGCCTCGATTTCTTCGAAAGGCAGAATACGTTCAGCATCACGTTGTACTGAATTAATCTTGAACTGCTCTGCCAGATTATGGGCAATTTCTAGTGCTTCTTCATCAGATTTGATGATGTGCGCATGTGCCAGCTGTTCTGACTGCAATGGACTAATGTTTTGAAATGAAGTCATGGCAAATATCCTTAAATCCAGGCGTGGCGGGCAGGGAGTTTATGATTTAGGTAATAATCCCCAAGTGCATGCAGCTTCCAGCGAATCGGGTCATGCAAGGTATGCACACGGGCATTACGCCAATGCTGATCCAGATTGTGCTGACTGAGGCTGGAGCGACTTCCACCCAATTCCAGTAATTTTTCCGAGATATGTAGCGCAGCATCGTTGGCATAGACCTTGGCTTCAGCCACTAGAATTGAGGCTTTGGCTGCCTGCTCATCAGTCACAGATTCCAGCTGATCCAGTTCATCCAGATATTCAGCGGCTTCATCCAGCAGTAAAATCGCGGCATCGAGCAGCACAGATGATTTGCCAACTTCCTGCAGGGTATAATGTTCTAAGCTGGCTTTTTCGACTTGAGCATCGACAATTGGACGTGCTTTTTGTACGGCAGTCAGCGTATCGGCAAAAGCAGCTTCGGCAATGCCGACATCAATCGCGACCTGCATCAATTGGGAATAGGCACCGCGGTAGCTTGGTTGATTTCCTAACAGACGCTCATCAAAAATCAATAGCGGATCAACTTCGACATGCTGAAGTTTGACGGTACCACTCGAAGTCGTGCGTTGACCAAAGCCATTCCAATTGTCGATCACTTCCACACCTTCAGCATTGCGGTCGATAATGGTTAGTACTACATGGCCTTCTGGATGAATCGCTTTAATCGCTAACCAGTGCGCGAAGCTACTACCAGTTGAATAGAATTTCTCGCCATCCACAAAATAGCGGCCATTTTCAAATGTTAAAGTGGTGGCAAGCGTCTTGGTATCTTTGGTATTGCGCTCTGGACCGCCATTCGCCAGACGCTTACCTTTTAGAATTTCGTTATAAATAAACTGTTTTTGTTCTTCTGTGCCCATGATCTCGATCATGTTGAGTAATGCGATCTGGTTCTGCGGAATTTGCCCGACACTTGAGTCAGCCTTATTAATAATCCGGAATACATGAGCCAGGGTTTTATTGGCAACAAATGCACCGCCGTACTGTTTCGGAATACGCATGCCGCCCAGGCCTTTCTGGCTGAACAGGTCAATCTCAGCAAAAGGTAATAGACGTTGCTGATCACGCTGATTACGGCCTTCCAGGGCAAAGTCTGCAACCTGATAAGCAGCATTAATCGCGTCGAGATCATTTTCGATGATATGAACTTTTTCAGAAGTTAAACGAGACATAATGACATCCTAAATCGATGCCAAAACGTTACAGCGAAAGCTTTATGTAATTAAGCAATTGCTTTTGCAAAGCTTATAAAAAAAGCTCTTTAAGATAAAAACTGCTAGATTCTTATAAATTTGGAATATAGTAACTGATTAAAATTAAATAGATTTTGAATAATTTCTTAATTTTAATAGATGTTTTTAAAGCAGTGCATATCTGCTTTATAGATAATCAAGACAAAAAAATGTATAAAAATACTCATCGCCGTGTTGAATAAGCAACATCTTTATTTTGAATAAAAAGTTCATTGTATTTCTAGTCTGGGGTGACTAAAGTATCCGACTAAATTAGATGGTTTTAATGCGATCTAACCTAAATACAAGCATGGAGAATTTATGCGCATCTTATACCAGTTTCCACTTTCTCATTTTTGTGAAAAGGCACGCTGGATGCTGGATTACAAAGAGCTGGAATATGTCGCGCAAAACCTCATGCCGGGTGCCCATCGTGCCTTTGCCCGCCTGAAAACTGGACAAAACCGTTTACCGATTCTGCGTGATCAGGAACGGTGGATTGCGGATTCGACCAAAATCGCTCTATATCTGGATGAGCAATATCCTGAACACCGTCTGCTACCTGCAGAAGCAAGCTTGCGTCAGCAGGCACTAGATATTGATGAAATCACCCAGGAATTAGGCCGCCATGTGCGTCGCTGGATGCTGGCTCAGGCTTTATCGCATGATCATGAATCGATGGATAT
Source organism: Acinetobacter sp. GFQ9D191M (assembly GCF_011174875.1). Classification (NCBI taxonomy): domain Bacteria; kingdom Pseudomonadati; phylum Pseudomonadota; class Gammaproteobacteria; order Moraxellales; family Moraxellaceae; genus Acinetobacter; species Acinetobacter sp. GFQ9D191M. The sequence goes on along the minus strand of NZ_JAALGV010000016.1, from coordinate 24,944 downwards.
TCTGATTGGAGAAAAAGGCTATCTGCGTCAGTTTGAAAAATTCTCCAAGCCATTGCTAAAAACCATTTTGACCAAGGGTTATGCCTTAACTGAAGAAACACTGGAACAGTCCAAACAATTTATCAAGGATTCGGTTGAGCAGCTTAATCAGATCCGTATGGAAAAAGAAGGACCTTATCTCGTCGGTTCGCGTTTCTCTCTGGCCGATATTGCTGTCTGTTCGATTCTGGCCCCTCTATTGGCTATTCCGGGAACGCCGTGGGAGAGGGAAAGCTTTGAATCGATGTCGGATGAATACCGGGAATATCAAAGTCATCTGGCTGAGTTGCCATTAGGGCAATATATTCAAAAGATGTATCGTAATGAGCGCAATGCCCGTGTTGATTGGCGCGGTGTATAAAATTAAAAATGAAATAAAAAAACGCGCATAAAGCGCGTTTTTTTATGAGATTAGAATTAACTCCAAGGGCTGGTTTGATCAATATCACTTGTTTTACTGAAGCCACTGAGCAGTGAGCTAAAGTCAAACTTCGGCAGGGAACTACCACTTGAGAGATTGGTAATAGTTTATTTAATGGTTGGGAGGATTTCAGTAATGCTGATATTCGTAGCCGTATCAGTATTACTAATGCCGGAAATCAATTTGCTAAGATCAGGCAGTTGTAGGGACGAGTTGTTACCGACTAAATTGCCAAGACTATCCGTGAATGCATCCAGACCTAAACCCTCTAAGCTTGGCACGCCAGAACCGAGTGACCCGAGCAGGTCGCCAATTTCAGGAAACTGAACACCATCCAGAAGATCCGAGAATTGACCTTCGCTATCAATCAGCGCAATCACTGGTTTTAGTGCTGTAATCACATTGTTGAGGTCGCTGGATAAGGTGAGCAGTAATGGGTTATTCACAAAATCCAGCACCACTTGTACGCCATTCAAGACATCGTAAAGAGAATTCACGATTTCTGCCTGATCAGCGTCAAGAACGTCACTATTCGCTAATAGATTCAACAGTGGATTGATGCCTTTTAGTACATCCGCGATGGTGTCTGGCACATTACCTGAACCTGCAGAACTGATTGCAGATACCAATGTAGTCACACTACCAACCACTGTTGGTAAAACTTGGGTAAGTTGATCCATATCAATGGATGAGTTACCTGTATCAATCGATGCAAGCAGTGGCATCAGGCTTTGCGTTACAGTTTGCGCAATGGTGCCCGTATCGATATTGCCTGAATTGCTGATTAGACCACTGAGCAAATTGGTAATAGCACCGATATCAAGGTCACTGCTTGCATTGCTCATTAGGTTACTGGCTAACAGATTGACTGAACTGGTATCTAAACTACCTGTTGAGCCACCGATCAATCCGCTGATCAAGTCAACAATTGCACCGATGTCGAGATCACTAGCGGCATTGCCACTGATGAGACCACCGACTAGGTTGGCAATTTGACCAATATCTACATCGCCAAGTCCGCCAGAACCACCAATTAAGTCACTAACCAGTTCAGCAATTTGTGCGATATCAATATCGCCACCTTGAATCAAGCCACCGACGAGGCCTGCAATTGCTCCGATATTAATACCATCAAATCCGCTAGAGCCACCGATTAAGCCGCTAACTAGTTGAGCGATTTGCGTAATATCAATGTCACCGCCTTGAATCAAGCCGCCGACTAGACCCGCTATTGCGCCGATATCAATGCCGCCTAATCCACCAGAACCACCAATTAAACCACTAGCCAGTTCAGCAATTTGAGCAATATCGATATCGCCATTACCACCAATAAGGTTGCTAACTAAGCCAGCGATTGAACCTATATCAATACCATTAAGTCCACTAGAGCCACCAATCAGACCGCTCAATAGTTGGGTGATTTGAGTAATATCAATATCACCACCTTGGATGAGACCACTGACGATACCGACGATGGCACCAATGTCTGTTCCACCAAGACCACCAGTACCTCCAATCCGGCCACTCAGCAGTTGAGTGATTTGGGTAAGATCAAGGTCGCCACCTTGCAATAAGTTGCCAGCCAGTTCAGCAATTTTACTAAGATCTAGATTACCAGTACTGCCACCCATCAATCCACTGACCAATTTGATAACTGCATTTAAATCCAGGGTTGATGTATTACTACCCATTAAACTGCCAAGCAGATTGCTGATTGAACCTATGTCAAAACTGCCACCATTGGCTTTCGTTAATTGGCTAATTAAACTGTTGATATCAAGTTTAGAAGCATTTGAGCCTGTAAATTGGCTAATTAAATCAGTGAGGGAACTGGAAGCTAAACTCTTGCCAGAAAGCAGGCTGTTTAAGAGAGAATCTAGGGAAGGGGTAGAGGGGGTAGAACCTGTAATAGAACCAATAATGCCAGAAAGACTGCCACCCAATAAACCACCAAGTAAACTCGTATTTTGTATCTCTGTCGTGAGCACTGGACTGAGTTTAGTTTTAATTGAACTAAGAATACTAAAAGCCATAATCGTTTTGCGAATTTTTATCTTGTTATGTTTGTTGTGTGTTTTAGATAAAACGCTCAATTCTTATTCAATTTCTATACAAGTGTAAATCTAAGTTGGATTAATCATGCTTTGAAAATCCAGTTATCAGCGTCATAGTATTTATTCATAAATAGTTTAGTGATAAATAAGAATGATTTATTTAAAAGCGTCGCTTATCGAAAATTTGTTTTATACGACGAATGACCATAAGCATGACTTAAAACTGGTCATTGAGAGGGGTCTGGCATTTTTTTTCAAATAACTGGTAATTTACGAAAAATTTATCAATACTATCAGCAAAACAATGATGTATTTGAATAAAATGGCAAGAGATTAAAGATGGAATTAGATCGTTTTGATAAGCACATTCTTGAAATTTTGACCCATGAAGATGTCAATCTGAATGAACTCTCGGAGAGAGTAAATTTATCTGTGAGTTCGGTACACCGCAGGATCAAGCATTTGATCGATCATAATATTATCAGTGGCTTGAAGCGCGAGATTAATTATCAAAAATTGGGCTTTAGCCTGCATGTGCTGTTGCAGGTTTCCTTGAGTAAGCATGATAGCGATACTTTTGCCAAATTTTTAGAAGAATTAGAAAATATTCCGGAAGTCATTAACGCTTTCCTTGTGACAGGGCAGTCTGCGGATTTTATTGTCGAAGTTGTGGCACGTGATATGGAAAATTATAGTCAGATTCTATTAAGCCGAATCGGCAAGATCGAGCATGTCGTAGCGCTGCATTCCAGCTTCGTGATTAAGGAATATAATGTCTTTAACTGTAGTGGTCTTTTAAATAAGGTTTAAAATTCCAGGCTTTTTAGCGCATATAAAAAACGCACCCGAAGGTGCGTTTTAATCTCATAGAAGATTAGGCATCGAGTTGCGCTAAAACTTCATCAGAGAATTCAACGTTGGTATAAACGTTTTGAACATCGTCTAGGTCTTCAAGCATATCGATCATTTTCATGATTTTTTTCGCTTGGTCGATATCTGTGATTTCAGCTTTGGTAGACGGGCTCATCACCACTTCAGCGTTATCAGATTTTAAACCTGCAGCAGCTAAAGCATCTTGTACTGTACCGAAGCTTTCAGGCGTAGTGATCACCAGGATTTCATCTTCATCCACTTCGATGTCTTCAGCACCCGCTTCAAGCGCCACTTCCATGATTTGATCTTCTAAAGACACATCTTCAAAAGTAATTTCGCCACGTTTAGTGAATAGGAAGGATACTGAACCGTTGGTACCGAGGTTACCATCAGTTTTAGTAAAGCAGTGACGTACATCAGGAACCGTACGGTTCAGGTTATCTGTCATGGTTTCAACAATAACCGCAACGCCGCCTACGCCATAACCTTCATAGGTTACTTCTTTCAGATCATCGTTATCTTCACCACCGGCACCACGCTGAATTGCACGGTTGATCACATCACGTGTCATGTTTACAGATAATGCTTTTTCTACAACAGCACGTAGACGAGGATTACTACCCGCATCAGCGCCACCGAGTTTAGCAGCAGTTGTTAATTCACGAATGTACTTGGTAAACAACTTACCACGACTGGCATCTTGTTTTGCTTTACGATGCTTAATATTGGCCCACTTGGAATGACCCGCCATGCGAAATATGCTCCTTGTAGATTGGCTGTATGCCTATCGAATTGCGCCGATTCTACCATAAGCTCTTTTTTTGAAAAAAGAGTCTGGATTTGAGATTTAATGATAATGCCAAAAAAATAGGCAATAAAATAGAAAGGCAAAGCAATAAATGTAAATAAAAACTTAAGAAAATACCTAAATAAGAAAAGGGCAGAAGAAACATTATTCTCAACCCCTTTTATGGAAAGTTTATTCCGGGATAATGATATCCAGACCAACATTCTCTTTATAGAGCTGCTTGATTAAAGCCAGATCATGCGCGAGATCAGTCGGGTAGATTTTGCCAAAAATCCCGCCTTGCTTGGTCTTGGAATTGGCGTACATAAGCACAATTGGCACATTGGCAGCTTTGGCAATATGCCAGAAACCGGTACGGATCGGTTTACGCGCTTCACCATTTTTGGCACGGGTGGCTTCAGGTGCGATCACCAGATTGAATTTTTCATTATTCTGAAAATGTTCAACCATTACGCTGACAATATCTTTATTGGCTTTACGGTCGACCGCGATACCACCCATGGCTTCCAGAATTGGTTTCATTGGGCCTTTGAACAGTTCTTTCTTGATCAGGGTATGAATTTTGATGTCATACATTTTAAAGAGTGCCAAAGATAGAACTGCATCCATCATGGATGTATGTTCAAATCCGACAATGACCTGTTTATCTTCGAGTACATCGGGTTCGACATGATATTGCCAACCGGCAAGTTTAAATGCAGATTCGCCAATAAATTTGTTTAGCATAAGTAGAAAGAAATAAGAGCTAACGGTATGAACTGCATAATTTCTTCCTGTTCTTATTCACAGTCAATAGGCTTTAATTAAAATTCATTAATAATATAAAAAATCCAAAATCAAAAAAGTATATTAAATAGTTTTTTAAGACCTGAAAGATATAAATAAATACTTAATAATCCTTGAGATATATCATCTTATATAAAATAAGTCTTAAAATGATGAAAAAATGACTATCCAGCACAAATTTTAGTTATTAGACTTTTGTCGAAGAAAAGAAGAAATTGTGTCTTTTCTATTTTCTGGTCATTTTCTCTCTGAGATTGAAACCTATGACGTATATTACAGCTTTCATGTTCTCAATGCTTCTGTTAGCACTGGTTATTGTATGGTCTTTAATCGAAATCTATATGGATTTACGTAAAGACGAGAAATTGGAATCGGAATTTTAGTCTTTATAGATTTTTAAAGAATATTCTAGGATTATATTTCTATACTTAATAGTTGGTATTTTTATTGATTATGGTTATATTGAGACGTAAAAGCGATTAATTTATTGGTTTGATATTCGAATAATTAGCGTGCTCTCTTTATTTTAGATAGAAAATATAGATGTCATATTAGGCTTTTGCTAGCTTAACTTAGACTGAAGTCTTAAATCCTAAGCAGGGCAGTTATTAAGGATAAAAAATGATTGCTGGCTAAGTGTGCAAGCAGAAAGAAAAGTACTTGTTTTTTGATCTAATCTTGGCTAGTATTCAATGCGCCTGAACTAGTTGAAATATAACAAATTCAGTCTATATAGGGCCTATAGCTCAGTTGGTTAGAGCAGCGGACTCATAATCCGTTGGTCGACAGTTCAAGTCTGTCTGGGCCCACCAAATTTCATTCTCATACTATTCTTATGTGAAATATAAAACCCTAATTCTAAAAGAATTAGGGTTTTTTTATTGCCTAAAAAATACACATATGTACGCATATGTTCACATACGTTCGCGTATAAAAATGGACCCTGTGTATCCTATTGTGTGTATCCCGAGTTCACCCTATAACGAGGATACAAAGTTTCAACTGAGAGTTTTAGACCATGACTAGAAAACGATTTTTAAGTGATCTGAAATGCGATGCATTGAAAGCAAAAGAGAAGGAATATCGGGTTGGTGATGTTCCGGGTCTTTATCTGAGGATTCAAACTTCAGGTAAAAAATCCTGGCAAATGCGTAAAAAGAATAGTCAGGGAAAATGGGCATGGATCGGTTTAGGGACTTATCCAGAAGTTTCTCTTAAAGAGGCTCGTGAAAAAGTGAGAGATATAGAAAAGGGTATAGTGGTACCGCTTACCCGTAAAGAAAAAGCGTTGAAATTGCAAGAAGAGAATAAAGAGCTGTTTGAACAGTTGATGTGGGAATGGTTGGATACCAAAAAAAATTCGTGGACAGCACAAACATTTAAAAAGGAGGTTCAATCTATCGAGAGGCATCTCTTACCTGTATTTGGCAAAAGAAAATTTGCAGAGATCAAGACTCAAGAATGGCAAAAATTTTTTCAGGGTAAACAAAGAAAAGAGAAGATTTTTAACCGAGTCGAGAAACTACTTTCCTATGTTCGGAATGCCTATGATTACGCCATTCATCATGAGCGGATGCAACGCAACCCTGTAGCAACCCTGAAAAAATACCTGGATAAGAATATAGGAAATAATATGAAGCACATTGATATTCGTGAATTGCCTGAAATGCTTCAAAAGATCAGAAATTATCGAACCCGACAAATCGCTATTGGTTTGGAATTATTAATTCTCATGTTTCCAAGACCAGGTGAATTAAGAATCGCGACATGGGATCAGTTTGATTTCGATCTCAAAATTTGGAAAAGGCCAGGTTCCATGATGAAAATGAGAAAAGATCACGATATTCCCTTATCTCCACAAGTTATTAAGTTGCTGGAGGAGTTAAAGGCAATTCCTGGGCGAGAAAGTAAATATTTATTTCCTTCCAGAGACAGTGCAATGAAGCCGATCAGTAATCTGACTTTTAATGCTGCTTTGAACAGAATGGGCTACAAAGACAAGCAAAATCCACATGGCTTTCGCCATATTGCAGCCACCCAATTGAACGATATTTTAAGTGATAAACAGCAGGTGATAGAAGCCTGCCTAGCACACCTTAAGGCGGGGATGCCTGGTACTTATAATAAAGGTCAGCATTTTCGGGAGCGTATTAAAGTCATGGAATGGTGGGGTAACTATATAGACTCTATTGTTACAAAATGCATCTAATTTTACAAAGAAAATATAAAAAAACTCCTACAGGGTGTTGCAAATATTTTCTAGTGAGGTAGTGTTTAGTTATTAATCACCACCTCATTAAAATGTATGAGTAACCCCAAAGATAATGTCAAGAATTTTTTAATTCGGAAGTATTTCTTATTATGTACACAGGAAAAAGTGTCTGATTTAATCACACAAGAGTGTATACATAAAAATAGTTTTGATGCCATTGAAAAATTCTTGCCTTGGAGAATTAAATTATTGGATCTTTGTAAAATAATGGGTATTACTAGAGCACAATTAAAAAAAATTGCTGATAGTGATCCAACTTTTCCTCATCCACAAAAGGATTTTACCCAGCGTCGTGCAGGAGTGTATTACGATACAAAGCAAATAGAAACATGGTTGCAAAACAATTGGGAAATTAATGCAGATTAATTTCAATTATTTAAATAAAAACCTCCAGAGGAGAACAGAAACTATGCCAAGTGGTCATCACGATCATAATAATGGTAAAGTATTTGAAAGCCTTCTTTTAAAGCTTCATCAGGTGTGCGAGCTTTTAAATATTTCTAGAACAAGCTTATATAAGCTTATGAAAATAGATCCTACATTTCCTCGACCCAAAAAAATTGTAAGTTCTCTGCAAGGTGGGAATTTGTTTATAGCTGAGGAGCTTTGGGCCTGGTATAGAAATAAATTCCTGGGAGAGTAGGTTTATTAAGCCCCTGTAACTAGGGGCTTTTTTTAATAAATAGAATATGAATCAGGAAGTCGTTCTCGATATAGAACTCTTATTTCATCAAAGCTAATGTCAGGATTCTGGTCTATCAGTTCTTCAATCCATAAATAGATGGCCCGATAATTACTACAGTTATTATCTTCATTAAAGAACAGTCCTAGCGTATATCCATCGAGAATTTGAAACTCATGAATTAGTTTACGCAATATATTATTGATCTTTTCTCTATTAAGCATCAGCGTATCTCTTATTATCATTGATGATTCTTTTTAATATAAATTTTAGGGCTTGTCTAATTCCAAGATGTAACTGAAGTTTATAGATTATTTGGTATTTATTCTAAATAAAAACCTTTTGATTAAATACACATAAGAGAATAAGACTGTACTTAAGAAAACTGAGTGATTTATTGGTAATTTTTGATTTTAAGTATACACGGAAAGAATTTTGAAAGTTTCCAGGTATTAGGTTGGTCTGATTAATTTTTTGAATACATTTAATTGATGATAAATCTATATTTTTTATCCTTTTTGGTATTTCAATGGTCCAGTAGCGAGTGGGAAAAAGTGGGTGGATTGCCTCGAAAAAGATATTAATTTGATCTAGTTCTTTAATGTGGAATATTAATCCTGATTCAGAGGTATTCACCTTTTGAATAAATATTTTTAATCCTTGAATGAGATTTTTATTATCTTTGGAATAATCACCCAGCTGTTTAAAAAAATATGGAATCAGTTTCTTTTCTTCAAAAGTTTCTACGCAGGGCAATATGCGTCTATCTTTGTCAGGATTGATGATGAACCTTGACCTGCCTTTCTGATTTTTCAGCATCTGTAATTTGTTGATATTGTCTTTACATGCCTGAATGAAAGCCCGTGGGAGGTTCAATTTTTTGGCGATGTAATCAATATCATCAAATCGTTCACAGTGTCTAATGATCTGGATTGCCATATGAGCGGAGATACCTGATGTAGCCGTGCCCGGATAATATTTTTCGTTACCGCACTCATTTTTTCGGGTAACGGATGGTTTGGCTCTTTTAGAACTTTTTCTATGTGTAGCGCTATTTATCAGGTGTTCAGCAGTCAAATTTAGCCTAAGCATCGGACTTAAACTACTTGGATGAATGTCTTTCGAAGTGGGTTTGATTGAGAGGCCAGGATAAATGGTTTTAAGAGTTGAATAGGGAATAGATGGATCATATTGACTGAGCTTGTATCCTGCCATGATAAAGCATAAGTGCAGATAGCTTTTAAAGGTTTCTGTTGGCGTGATATGCCCGAGTAAATGGGCAAGAATATACCAGAGATCCTGTGCTGTTTTACCACGTATCAGGTCACTGCGTATCCGCGCATAATCTTGCTGAGTATAATCACTAAAGACCTTGACCAGTTCATAGGGCATATTGAGGATCAGTGCTAGATGATTGGCCGCAGAATGTCTGAGAGTATGAAATGAATACTGACACCCCGGTAAGACCGTACTGATCAGATTCGAGAAAATCTGAGAGACAAAATGTGCGGATAAGCGTTCACTGCTATTCCACAAGGTAAATACATAGTCATCTTTACTGAAGCTGATGCGTCTGGATAAACAGTAGTCCTTAAATGTTTCATGTTCATTGGGACATAACAGTGTACTGACCGGGATATTACGTTCAGCGCTGTCCGTTTTTAATGTATGTTCCTGCTGGCTGGTGCGGTAAGGCCTAATCCAGATGGATGTACATGCGGGGCCTTCCAGATCTTTAATTCTCAGGCCTAAAATTTCATTAATCCGCATCCCGGTACGAAAAGCGAGGATAAAGATAATTTTGAGCATCTCGGCATCATGCTGATTAAAGCTGTCACACTTTACGTAAGCAGGGATAAGATCAAGTACAGCGCAAAATACTTTGGCTGAGATAATTTGTGTCTTGGGATGAGAGGATGCCTGAAGATCGCGGTACAAAGGAAAATCTTCTGATTTAAACAGAATTTTTTGGAAATGATGAAATCGTCGTAGCAGATCGAGTTTTTGATGCGAGGACTTGGTGTTTTCTCCCATAACCCTGCTGTAGATGTCCTCAAGGTGGGTATTGAAATCAGGATCTTCCATATAGGGAAGCGCATGTAACAACCAGGCTTCTGCAAACTTGGCATAGTAGCTATAGATCGAGGATCGCCTTAATTTCTGCTGGTAACCTAAATATTTGAGCCAAGCTTCTGTGTCGAGATTGAAGAGCTGGCTTAAGTGCTGTACTTGCGCTGTACTGGGTTGAAACATACTGATCAGCCATAGGCAGATTCGGATTGAGGCTTCAGACAGGACAGCGTGTTCTTGGGTCACATAGTCGATGAGTTCAGTCAAACCGTCTTGATTGTGTCGAATGGTCTTGAGCAAATACCTATGCAGTTTTTTGATACTGACCAGTGATTGTTTATTCATCACAGCGGTTGAGCATTTTACTGAAGGCCTATTCGTGATGTGACCCTCATTTAACTCTGCTGAAAACAGAGGTGGATCCAGATAGTTTTTGAATGATGTCAGGCTTAAGCCGCAGGTTTCATTTTTGTCTTCCAGGCAGCGGCTTAAAGCGGTATCCAGTGTGACATGATCCAGTTGCACCCAATGAGAACTTGCCGAGGCCAGAAGTTTAGTAATCTCAGAATATTGACCGGTAAACTCCATTTTCCTGAAGATGATACTGAGATAGTCAAAGGCATTCATGCGTACAGGTGGGGAGTGTTCAAGGTATCGGACCAGCCAGAGTTGAGTGATGCGGTCTAAAACCAGTGTGCGTGATTTTCTCAGTGGTGCTTCAGGATGGTAGATGTCCCCATAACCCGGGGATAAGGGTTCAAGAAAGACCAGATGCAGATCTATAGCCTTAAAGTGCTGGATCATCAGTCCTTGCTGTAACTGTTCAAGAAATGCATCCAGAGTATTGCGAGTAGAGATCCCGGCAAAGAGAATGCCCGAGATCAGAATGTTGCCAATGATTTCTGCATCAGAGAATTGCGATGCCGTGTTCCAGTAACGCCACAGCCTTTGATGGACCATATGAACGTACTTGGAGCGCTCAAGCCACTCCCGGTTGAATTCCATGGGCTCACGTTCAATGCTCAGAAATTGCCGGGAGGGTAGATCAAGTTCGATTTCATAGCGATGGTTGAATAGCATGATCTGCCTGCGGTAGCAGTGATACAGCATTTTTTTATAACGAACCGAGGAGGCTTCTCGTTCAATGGCCTCTTCGAGCTTTTCTAATAGTCCCAAGTGCTGATGATGCTGATAGGCCTCGAAGAACTCATCCAAAGGCAGATGCGTCTGGATAAAGTTTTGGGCCTGCTGCATCTCCTTTTGTATGACTTGTTTCCGTTCTGTATGACGGCGCTCACTGGCGAACTTAGAGATCTTTGGCATCAGTCATTCATCCCGTCAATTGGAAAGCGACCTGTGCCTCGAACTATGCCGATCACAGCAACTATTTTTGCTTGAGATAACGCCAAGGGAAGAAGCCCAGAGAGTATTCTTTTATTCATAGAGGTTTCTTATTATTTTTATGTCCTGTCTCTATGATAAAACTGAAATTTAACTTATGAACGCATGATCAAAAACTTGGGAATAAAGGGGCAGGTTTTTGTTGAAAAGATGGTATGTCTAAAGATATAAAAAAGAGTTTTATAAACTGCTATTTTAAATAATATATTGAAAATTAAGGGTTTTTGTTTCTAAAAATCTTCTTGATTTTAAGCCTAATTGTATTTTTATTAATGAGCGATAAGGTAGTATGAGAAACCAAATAAATTTTTGTATTTCATTTAATGTTTATAATGTTAGTTAATTATAGAAATTCTTAATGGGAGAAAATTAAATGAACTCAGAAGAAGAGAAAAAACGTGAAGTATTGGGTAAACAAATAGTCTGTGATCTATTAGAGATTGCTCGGCTTACTCAGCAGCCTATTAAGAAATGCGTTTGAATACCAACGGTGTATTTGAAGAAGTAAAAAATCCTAAGAAATGAATGGAGAGAAGTATTCGATTAATTGAATAATAAGAAATGGAATGCTGTTAAAGGGCATTAAGAAGAAAGAAGAAGTATATCGAGAGCGGAAATAGGAGCCTATAGCCCCATCTTTATTCTTTGATGTTGTTTGTTAGCGAGAGGCGAATGACTTAAAGTTCACACGTAATGGCTAACTCTGATCAGTACGTTCCAGTTTGAATCCTGGTTCAAATTCATTGATTGCTTCTAACATAATATCCCAAGGATTATCGATAGGGAGTAATAAGACACCAGGGCCAAACCTTTTAATTGCAACTTCATTACCTTTAAAACGAAATGCTTTGGGTAATCTGATAAGCTGACTTCGACCAATTTGAAAAACTTTAGCAACTTCCATTTTGTTCTCCAGATAGCATGTGATTTTAGCTTATATCGTAGCATTAAAAGCCCTTGCATATATCTATCTAATAAAGCCTATTTTGGAAAATGATTAGCCGCAAAATCAATAACTATTTGGACACCTATTCTTGTTTCATCTGGACATTTTTTTCTGCTTTAGGTTTAAATGAGACTACATAAATTCGTGAAACATTGCTCACTTAATGACTGTGGAACATGAAAAATCCATGAAGAAGCCCAATCGGTATTGTTTGGGCTTCTTTATGTGTATTAAGTTTTTGATTTTTATACAATATAATGAATAATTTCTTATAACGTGTATTATGTTAATTTTAGGAAATTTAAAGACTCTGTTGATTTACACGCTTAGATAATTCTTCAGCACTTTCTACCCGTTCAGAGTAGCGGTCAGTGAGGTATGAGGACTGTCCTCTCGTTAAGAGCGTAAACTTGTATAACTCTTCCATCACATCCACGATCCTAGTGTAGTAAGAAGAGAGCTTCATACGACCATCCTCTTCAAACTCTAGGAATGCTTTAGGTACTGATGATTGATTCGGAATCGTGATCATCCGCATCCAGCGCCCTAAAATACGTAATTGATTGACCACATTAAATGATTGAGAACCTCCACACACTTGCATTACAGCTAAGGTTTTACCTTGAGTTGCACGTATTGCACCTGCGGCAAGTGGAATCCAGTCGATTTGAGCTTTCAAGATGGAACTCATTGAGCCGTGACGTTCAGGAGAGCACCACACCATACCTTCTGACCATGTTAAGAGTTCATGTAGTTCTTTAACCTTTGGATGTTCCATATCGCCATCTTCAGGGAGAGGTAGACCTTTAGGATGGAAAATTTTAACTTCGGCACCGAAATACTCTAGGATTCGGCCAGCTTCTTGAACAGCTAAACGGCTATATGATCTATCACGGTTTGAACCATACAGGAGCAGTATTTTTGGTGGATGATCTAGCTCTTTGGCTTGAACTTTTTCTAAAGTAGGCTTTTCTAAAAGACTTAAATCAATATTCGGTAAATTCATCAGATTTATACCTCTTTAAAAACTTTTGTTCTCAGCCATAAAGACACTGATACCAGCATAATGAGCACCGGTACTTCAACTAATGGACCTATCACCGTAGTAAATGCAACAGGCGAAGCCAGTCCAAAAGTGGCAATAGCGACAGCAAGCGCCAATTCAAAATTGTTGCCTGCAGCAGTAAAGGAAATAGCGGTAGTTTTAGGGTAGTCATTGCCCATCCATTTGCTCATAAAGAAGCTAATGAAGAACATTACAATGAAGTAGAAGGTTAAAGGGATTGCGATTCTCAGCACGTCTAGAGGTAAATGAACGACTTCACCACCTTTTAGACTAAACATGGCTACAATCGTAAATAAGAGCGCAATCAGGCTAAGTGGACTGATCTTGGGAATAAACTTGGTTTGATACCATAGCAACCCTTTTTGCTTCACTAAAATCATTCGGGTTAAGAAACCAAGTAGAAATGGTATGCCGAGATAAACGAGGACAGCATGAGTAATTGTCCAAAAGCTCACATCAATGACCTGTGCTTCCACACCAAAATAAGGCGGTAAGAAGGTCAGGAAAAGCCAAGCATAGGTACTAAAAAACAAAATTTGGAAAATACTGTTAAAAGCCACCAATGCCGCTACGTACTGATTATCGCCACAAGCTAATCCATTCCATACCAACACCATAGCGATGCATCGAGCTAATCCAATCAAGATTAAGCCTGTCATATATTCAGGATAGGAATGTAAGAAAACTATTGCCAGGATAAACATCAGACATGGAGCTATCAGCCAGTTCTGAATAAGGGATAAAGTCAGAGTGCATTTATCCTCGAACACTTTTGGCAAAGTTGCATAATCGACTTTAGCGAGTGGTGGATACATCATCAGAATGAGCCCTATTGCGATAGGAATATTCACTGAATCCACGCTTAATTTATCCAGTGCAACAGAGGCTTGAGGAAAGAACACGCCAATGCCTACCCCTAATGCCATGGCAATAAAAATCCATAGGGTCAGGTTTCGGTCTAGAAAAGAAAGTCTTGAGTTAGACATGGCTTACTCGATATTAGAAATCTTGCTGATTTCATTGATTAGTTCAGAACGAGAAAGGCTATTTACATCAAGTGCAAATAAAGCGTCTAAGCGTCTATTAATGTGATCAACAGTCCTTAAGAATGCTTGAAGTTTTTCTTCTTCAGGAAGGTCTAAATGTGATGGGTCGGCTAATCCCCAATGAGCTTTAATTGCATCATTCAAATATAGGGGACATGACTCTTGAGCAGCCGAATCACATACTGTAATCACAACATCAGGTTGGTATCGTTCACAGTCATCCATTGTTTTGCTGGATAAGCCTTCTGTAGATAGTCCTAAGTTTTCCAAAGTCTTAATTGTTAAGGGATGAACTTTGCCTGTCGGCTTACTGCCAGCACTATAAGCTTTCCATCCTTCAGGAGCGCGGCTGTTAAATAACACTTCTGAAAGGACGCTACGGCAACTATTGCCTGTACATAAGAAAAGGAATTTCATAGTTATTAATCACAATGAATAGAGATAGAGGTATCGGTAGAGGTGCTATTAATCATGTCTTCGTTTTGATTCGAGATGATATTTAGTACAGCTTTAGCCCATTCAGGAAGATTTGGGTTCAGACGGTAATAGACCCATTGTCCTTGTCGCTGATCTAGCAAAATCGAAAGGTTTCTAAGTAATGCTAGGTGTCTGGAAATCTTAGGCTGACTAAGCTGCAAACGTTCAGTGAGTTCACAAACGCAAATATTCTGCTTAGCTATAACAAGCTTTAAGATATCCAAGCGAGTTGGATCAGAAAGGCATTTAAAGAAATCAGTTTGATCCATTAAGTTGACTCAATTTATACTCTTATTTAAATATACGTATATCCATATATTGAGTCAATTTATATCTATTTAACATAGTGACGATTATATGAACTCTAAAGCGTCCAAGTAAGATAGGAATCTCTGTTCACTTTTCTGTGAGATTTAGTGTCCATTAAAATAAGAATACGCAATTAGCAACTGAATAAAAAACTCTCTAGGTAAATTAATGTCTTAAACAGGAAATTGATATCGAGCCCAGCATCCATTACACCAAAATATGAAATATTAAGAACTTTATAGACATCTGTTTTAGTAATAAAGATGCTGGCATTAAGCCAGCATTTTAAATTTTTGAGTTCTTTAACCCGCTATTGACCCGCCATCCTTACGAGTGATTACTACAGTTGCAGAGCGTGGCCGGGAAGTAGCAGATGAGTTAGTCTGTGATGCAGGCCAATGACTAGTGGGCTTATCATAACTTCGAGAATCTTCTCCAGGATGCTGTACGTTGATGAAAATCGCTTTATAGTCTGGTGTCATGGTTACCCCCGTAATCTCGCAGCCTTTCGGACCTGTCAGGAAACGACGTAAAGTTTGATCTGAGACTTGAGCACCGACTATAGTTTCCTGACCAGAAGATGTGGTTGTTCGAGTACCATCTCCAACCTTACCAGGTAAAGCAGCCAACATCATACAATTGGTCGTATCTGTATAAGCACCATCATCAGTCTGAATCCAGAGTACACCACGAGGGTCAAACCACATTCCATCTGGTGAAGACAAGTCATTATTATCATTTAAACCCGACAGGTTGATGTTCTGTGCCATTTTAGCTTCAGCACCAAATAGGTAAATATCCCATTTGAATGTGATGGCTGTAGTCGTATCCTTATCTTCATGTAAACGGATAATATGACCATTTACATTACCTTTGCCACCTTCAGGATCGCTATAGTTACGTGGATTGGCTGCATCTAAGGCATGTGTAGTGCCGCGGTTAGAGTTATTAGTGAGCGTAACATAGACTTCTCCATTTTCAGGATTGACTGCAACCCATTCTGGACGATCCATTTTAGTAGCGCCTACGCTATCTGCTGCTAGACGGGCAAAGGTCACGACATCCGCCTGGGAACTAAAAGGGTAGATATTGTTCAGCTCATTCAACCCATTAATACCATAACTCAGCTCAATCCATCGACCATTTCCGTCTGCATTGAATTTGGCAACATAAAGTTTGCCATGATCCATATATTTATCTCCGGCTGCATAACCGCCATTGCGGTCTTTTTCACTCCATTTGTAGTCAGAGACAAACTTATAGATGTATTCTCCACGTGAGTCATCGCCCATATAGAAAGCCAGGTTATCATCTTCACGAGCACGACTAGCACGACAGTCTTCATGGGCAAAACGCCCTAAGGCTGTACGCTTAACTGGATTTTGTCGGCTATCAAATGGATCAATTTCTACAATCCAGCCAAAAGTATTTGGGCCATTACGATAATCCTTGCTGGCATCACCGGCAGTAATATCTGCGCTCCATCGATCATAAAGATCCTGAGGTTCAATTGTACCTATTGCAGATTCCCAGCCATAACGTGAGCTTGAACCTGCTTTTAAACCATAACGCTCCAAAGCGATCTTTTCTTGCGCTAAGCGATGAACATCATCAGTTTTGCTACGGACAAAGTAACCAATAAAGTTTTCTTCAGTGGTGAGATAAGTACCCCAGGGGGTATAGCCGTTGCCGCAGTTGTTATGCGTACCGCGTGTTAATTTTCCACCTGGTGAAAAGCGTGTAGATAGAAGAGTAGATCCACTCGCAGGACCTGAAAAGCTCATGACAGTTGAGGCAGTAATTCGACGGTTATAAATTGAATTTTTGACAATTTCTATTTTTTGATTGGAATTGTCTTTTTTGATATGAACAATTGAAACACCATGTGCATTTGTCTCACGAATGACTTCATCTTCAGGGCGGTGACCATCAACTTTGGTTGGACCTTGAGGATGTAAAAAAGTCGGATTGATATATTCATGGTTCATAACGAGTAGACCGTGCTCAGACACAGTCGGGTCATAGCGGCCAGTAGTGATATTTAAGCCAAAAAAACTCATTCCATCATGGCAGTCGCCAGAGCGAAACTGAAAGCTTGGACCATTCGGGATATTGTTATCATCCCAGTCTGAATATGCAGGATTAATAGAATCTCCAAGTGCATACAGGACATTGGCTTCATAACCGTCTGGTACAGTGACGATATCATTCAAGTTTTTAGCAACTGGTGTAAAGTTCAATTGCTCTGGTTTTGCATTTGGGTCAGTAGCAGGCGGGTTTGGTGAAGTCTCGGTTGGTGGCAGAGTAGAGCCATTATCGTTATCCCCACATCCAGTCAGAGAAGATGCAAGGGCCAATGCTGCAGCCCCACTTGCAGTTTTGGCAATCAAGTCACGACGAGAGATAGATTGTTCTAAAATATCCCGAAAATGATGATTATCTGACGTATTATTATCCAATTCCTGATTTTCATCATAAGGTAAGTAGTCTGTCATTGTTTTATTCCCATAACTAAGGTCTGGTTGTTTTAAAGTCAGGAATAAATTAGCGGTTAAATATGACAGTCGGGTGAAGCTAATATTGCGGATTTATTAAATATAATATTGATTTATAAATCAAAAATAAAAGCAGCTTAAGCTGCTCATAGAGAATTTTCTTCTTTTATGTTGTTTTTATTATTATTCAGTTATGTCCAGGCATCATTTTTCTATCCATTTTCCTGCTGCTAAACCTAATTCAAATAACAGCCACATTGGAACAGCTAACATAATCATTGATAGGGCATCGGGTGGTGTCACAAACATGGCAATAAAAAAACAGCCCACCACAATAAATCGTCTTTTTTCCACCAAGGTCTGTGTGCTGACAACACCAATTATAATAAGTAGGAGCGTGATAATAGGGATTTCAAAAGTAAATCCGAAAACTAAAAATAGTTTTAAACAAAAAGCCAGATAACTATTGATATCGGTCATCGGCGCAACAGTCTCAGGTGATACGCTGATAAAAAAATGAAGGATAGAAGGTAAAGCGATTAAATAGGCAAAAGCAATACCTGCATAAAACAGTACAATACTGCTGATTAATAGTGGTAAAGCTAACTTTTTTTCTTTTACGTACAATGCTGGTCTAACGAAGGCCCAAAGTTGATACAAAATAAAAGGCATGGCAATAAGTAAAGCAATAAAGAAGTTCAACTTAAATGGAGCCATGAAAGTCGCAGTCACATCTGTTGCAATCATGGTGGAGCTTTCAGGTAACTGAGCGCGTAAAGGCTCTGATAAAAGCTGATAAGTTTGTGTTGCAAAAGGCAGTAAACATAAGAATAGTCCTAATAATACGCCCACAATTTTGAAAAGGTGCTTTCGAAGAATCACTAGATGCCTGGTAATTGGCATTTCTTCTAACGGGATTTGCCGGGTATCGTTGTTTGTTTGAGTCGAAGGCAAAATACTCATACGGCCACCTTTATATCAGTATAAGTTTTTTCTTGTTTTGTTAATTTATTCAGCTGGATTGGCGGTAAATGAACAGGTGAAACTGATTCATTAATTAATTGGTAAGTCAGGTCATGGTTCAAAAGATGTTGTTCCGGATTTCTAATGAGGGGCTGATGGATTACATTTATATTATCCATTTGTGCCTGCATTTTGATTTCTAATTCTTGAATACGTTTCAGCTCGCTTTGCATTTGCTCCCGTAGTTCCGATAGTCGCAATTCACGGTCAAGATCATTTTGTATATTACCGGCGATCCTTTTGATTTTGGCTGACCATTTACCTATAAAACGTACCGCCTCAGGGAGTTTATCTGGTCCAAGAATGAGCA